>DASRBJ010000119.1:0-7927 GCA_035653695.1 Sphingomicrobium sp. | reverse complement strand
CGCCTCTAACGACGCGACATCCCAAACGGCAAGTGCGCTAAGAGCACGATATGCGCCACAAAGGACGGATCGAGCGTCGGACGTAAGCTGCATTGTTGCCGCTTCGTCCATCTCGATCGGGCGCTTCGCAAAAAGGAAGCGAGCGCCGTCGGCAAGCTGGTTGAGCGTGTTCGCGCGCGGCTTTAGTTCCGGCATCGCGCGGACAAGCAATTCCTTCTCCTTGGCCGAAAGGCCAAGCTTTGGCGCAACAAGATCGGCAAGACGCGCGTCGTCCGCTTCGCGGATGTAATGACCGTTGAGATTCTCGAGCTTCTTGAAGTCGAAGCGCGACGGGGACTTTCCAACCTGCGCCAGGTCGAACCACTGGATTGCCTGTTCCTGCCTGATGATTTCATGGTCGCCGTGCCCCCAGCCAAGCCGCAAGAGATAATTGTTCACGGCTTCGGGAAGCAGACCCAGCTCGTCGCGATAGGCATCAACACCCATTGCCCCATGGCGTTTGCTGAGCTTCGCGCCATCGGCGCCATGGATCAGTGGTACGTGCGCGTATGTCGGCTCGGGCCAACCCATGGCCCTCACGATGGCGAGTTGCCGAAATGCATTGTTCAAATGATCATCACCGCGGATCACGTGAGTGACACCCATGTCGTGATCGTCGACGACAACTGCAAGCATGTAAGTGGGGGTGCCGTCGGAGCGCAGCAGGATGAAATCGTCAATTTCGGCATTCTGAACCGTGACTCGCCCCTGGACCTGGTCATCAATCATCGTCTCACCCTCGCGGGGTGCCTTCAGGCGGATCACGAAGGGCCGGTCGTTTTGCTCGTCCTGTCGGTCACGCCATGGACTGTTGATCCGAAACGGTCTTCGCTCGCGCTGGGCAAGCTCACGCTGTTCGGCAAGCTCTTCCTGGGTCATGTAGCAGCGATACGCAGCTCCCCGTTCGAGCAACCGGTGCGCGATCTCAGCATGGCGCGCCCAGAACTGCGACTGATAATATTCGTGGCCGTCCCAATCGAGGCCAAGCCAACGCATCCCGTCAAGGATTGCGTCAATGGCCTCCTTGGTCGAGCGAACGCGATCCGTATCCTCGATCCTCAGTAGGAACTTGCCGCCAGTGTGACGTGCATAGAGCCAGTTGAAGAGTGCCGTTCGCGCGCCCCCAATGTGCAGGTAGCCGGTGGGGGAGGGCGCAAATCGAGTTACGACCGGCCGCGACGTCTCACTTGCGCTCAAACGCGCGTTCCTCTTCTCTTATTGTGCACTGCGATAGCGAGGGCCCCTAACATAGGGAAAGCACCTCTTCTACCGGGTCATCTTTCGGTATCGAATGACGGTGAAGCGCCAGTCAATGTGCCTGTGCGGCGCGTTCGCGCTTGCATCCGAGGGGCCGCCGCAGAGCTCTTGACTTAAGCCGCAACAAGCGCACGCAAACCGGCGGACGCTACCATCGCAAGCAACGCGGGGTTAAAACCTTGTTGCGGAGTCATCGCCGTGAAGATCGTCGGCTCAATATCGGCGGATGAGCCCGGCCAAGCGCCCTTGTATCCGCACGCGGCCTTCCTCGTAGCGTTGCGGTTCATAGCGGCTGTTAGCCGGATCGAGGCGGATCATCCGACCTTCACGGCGGAACGTCTTTAGCGTTGCCTCCTCATTATCGATCAACGCAACGACGATTTCTCCATCGCGTGCGGTATCCACTTTCCGGATGAGGGCAAAGTCGCCATCGAGTATGCCCTCATCGACCATCGAATCGCCGGCGACCTCAAGCGCATAATGCTCGCCGGGCCCAAGCAGCGCCGCCGGGACCGCAAAGCTTTCGGTTCCTTGAAGCGCTTCTATGGGAGTGCCGGCCGCTATCCGCCCGTGGAGCGGTATCTCCATCGTGTCGTTCGCAGCGGCGGGCGCGACTGGTCGGATTGCACTGGTCGAGGGACGCGTCTCTGGGAGCTTTACCACCTCAAGAGCGCGGGCTCTATTGGGAAGCCGGCGTATGAAGCCGCGCTCCTCCAGTGCGGAAATCAGCCGGTGCACGCCGGACTTTGACTTGAGGTCAAGCGCTTCGCGCATCTCATCGAAGCTGGGACTTACCCCGCCCTCTTTCAGGCGATCCTCGATGAAGAGCAGCAATTCCCGCTGCTTCACGGTGAGCATTGGCAATCACCCCTCCGAAAAAGAACGAACGGGGAACTTTTAGGCAACAAACACCGAGACGTCAAGCGACGGGATCAGCCCCCGTTGCTCAGCAGTCGCGCACGGAATGCTTGAATCGCGCTCTCGTTACGCTTCACCTTCATCTCCCGCTTCATATCGGCCAGGAATTGCTGTGCGTAATCCTGGGCAGCTGCCTCGTTCAGCTGTCTCGTCACCTGGCTGATAAGGCCAGGCTGAGAAATTGCGTTTCCGGGCGTGATCTTGTCGACCTTGACGACGAAGAAGCCGCCGCCCTGCGGGTTGGCCGCCATCCGCGCCTTCCCAATGCCGGTATCAAACAGGATCTTAAGTGCAGCCGACGTGTGTCCTTGCTGATCCGTCATTTGTATCCGACGCGCTGATATCGGGCGCGGCGGCGGTATTGTCGCGCCGATGGCCTTGATTGCCTCCGCAAGCGACATGCCGCTGCTTGCCTTGCCCGCGATCTGCTGCGCTGCCGCGCCGGCACGCTGCAGAGCCTGCTGGTTGATCCAGTCGCTCGTGACCTGGTCCTTGATGCTTGCGAGCGGCGCGGGAGCGGCGGGTACGACCTGGCCCGGCGAGACGACCGCATAGCCGGCGTTTCCGGGGAGTGTCACAACTTCAGGTGGATCGTTTGGCGCAATCTCGAAGCCGGCTTTCAGGATCGGCGCGAGGTCGGGAGTCATCTTGAACGAGGGGTCGGCGCGTGAAACGCCGGACGCAGTCACCAGCGGCGTGTTGCTTGCCTGAAGCTTGGCAGAGCTCACCGCTTCCTCGAAATTGCTTCCCTGATCGAGTGCGTTCTGCACCTTGTCGACGAGATCTTCGAGCGCACCCTTGCGCTTGTCGGCGTTGAGTTTCTGCGCGATCTCGGCTCGCGCCTCGTCGAGCGTCTTGCCGCTACCCTTCTTGATCGAATCGACTTTGACGACGAGCCAGCCGAATTGCGATTGCAAAGGACCAACCACGTCTCCGGTCTTTGCGGCGAAGACTGCATCGGCCGCCTTGTCGCCGGCAACGCCGCTATAGGCCGTTCGAGTCTGGTCGTTGAGCGAACTGACGGCGGCATTGGGACCCGCCGGAGCGGCGGCAGCAGCAAGCGTTGCTCCAGCCTTTGCGCGCTGGGCAATGGCAGCGGCGCTTGCCTGATCGGGTACGACTACCTGGCTAAGCGAGCGCGTGTCTTTTGGCGCGTAATCATCCTTGTGCTGATTGTAATAAGCAGCGATTTCCTGGTCCGACGCGGCTACCCCGGACACTTGGTCTGGACCGATTTTCGCGATGCGCAGGACTCGCTGCTCGGGGACCATGTAACGGACGGATTTATTGGCGGCATAGAATTGCTGCAGCTGCGCGTCCGTCGGATTCAAGCCGCCTTTGAATGCATCGGCAGGAACGATTGCACCTTCGCCATCGCGCTGTTCGAGCAGCATGGAAGTGTAGGGCGTCGCCATTCCTAGCGGAATGCGCGGGTTCGTGACCACCGGCGTCAGCAAGAGCCGCTGGAGCATTCCGCCAGCGAGTATTTCACGAACTTGGGCATCCGACATGCGTTGCTGGGCGAGAAAAGCCTGGTAAGCCTGTTCGCTGAACTGGCCATTGTAGCCCTTGGTCGCCGGTATCGTCGCAATCTCGGCATCAATCAGTCGCTTCGACAACGGAAAGCCGTTCGCGTCAGAGAAGGCAATCAAGGCCTTGTCGTCAATCAGTGCTTCGAGGACCGGATAGAAGTCAGCGATAATAGTGGCATAGTCGGCCGTTGGCTGCTGTTGCCGAGCCGTCTGCAACCTGCGCTGCATCGCGTCGGTCATTTCGCGCTCATCGACCGCCTGGTCGCCGACTTTCGCGAGCGTTCCTGGACCTACGCCAAATCCAAGATTGCCAGTGCCGAAGTTTGACAGGTCGGCAAGCGCGAAGCCGCCGAGGATCGCGAGCCCGATAGCGGCGACGACCCATGTACCGATCTTGGAATTTGCAACACGTCTGAAGAAGGAAAGCATCGGGTTCCCGGTGCGAATGGAGGATGGTCAGCGCTTTACGAGCCGCACTAGCGTCCATCAACCCGCCTCGCTAGGGCAGTTCTCGACGGCGAGGGGGAAGAATGCGCTTGAAGAAGCTCGTTGCGGGCAATTGGAAGATGCATGGCCTGTCCTCCGACCTCGAGGAGATCAAGGCAATCGCCGCTGCCTCAGAGGAGTATCCGGGCGTTGATGTCGCGCTTTGCGTTCCGGCGATATTGATCGAACGGGCAGCGAGAGCCGCGGTTGGCTTCGCGATCGGAGGCCAGGATGTTCACCACGCGCCAAAGGGCGCGCACACCGGCTGCACTTCTGCGCAGATGCTGTTGGACGCAGGCGCTAGTCTGACGATCGTTGGCCATAGCGAGCGCCGCGAAGCGCAGCGGGAGAGCGATCCCGAGGTCAGGGCAAAATCGGAAGCCGCGCTCGCCATCGGCTTAAGCGTAATCCTCTGTGTCGGCGAGTCGGCGCACATTCGCGAAAGCGGAGAGGCCGTATCGTTCGTCATGGCGCAACTCGACGGATCGCTCCCCGCCAATATCGAAACGGCCGGAGAACTTGCAATTGCCTATGAGCCGATCTGGGCCATTGGAACGGGCAAGATCCCGATCAGCGACGAGATACGCGCCATGCATGGCGCGATCCGGCAAAAGCTTCGCGAAATCCATGGGAACGCCGGCAAGGATGTTCGCATTCTTTACGGCGGGTCAGTGAAGTCGTCGAACGCCGATGAGATATTCCAAATCGCAGAAGTCGACGGTGCGCTCGTCGGCGGAGCGAGCCTCAAGGCTGCGGATTTCATCCCGATTGTCGCTGCAGCGCAAAGGGCCGGCGATTAGTTATTCAGTTTCGGATCACAATCGGTATGACATGAACCAATCTAGCTCAGGAAGGGACTTATGCGACTGATTCTTGGTACTTTTTCGACCCTTGGCCTTGGTTTGGCCTTGGCTTCGGCGGCTGCTGCGCAGTCGGTCGGCATGCAGGTAGTTGATACTAGCGGCGCTCCAGTTGGGACCGTGATCGCGATCAATGGTGACAATGTCCAAATCAAGACCGACAAGCACGACGTGCTTTTGCCCAAGTCGAGCTTCACGTTGAACAATGGAAAACTGCTGTTCGGCATGACCCAGGCTCAGCTTGATCAGTCGAGGAAGCGGATGCCGCGTCCGCCAAGGCTGTTGCTCCAGGAGCGACTGTCAAAGGTTCTGCAGGAACGCCGGTCGGCAAGATCGACGCCGTCGAGGGCGGCAATGTCACGATTACTCTGACGTCCGGGAAGAAGCTCCAGATGCCGGTCGCTGGTGTTCGCGGCAACGCCGACGGCACAGTGACCGTTGGCTACACTGCCGAACAACTTGATGCGCTTGTGAACGGCGCGACGGGCAGCCCTACAACCAGCAAGTAAGCACGGTTGAAAGGATGCGCAGTGCCGACTAAGTCGCGCTGCGCATCTTATTTCGAAAGCACCGCATGTTCGCCTTTTTGTTGATTGTTCAGACCCTTGTCGCCGTTGCGCTGATCAGCGTCATCCTGATGCAGCGTTCCGAAGGGGGCGGACTTGGTGTTGGCGGTAGCTCGTCCGGCTTCATGACGGCTCGCGGCGCGGCAGATTTCCTCACCCGGTCGACGTCCGTGCTTGGCGGCCTTTTCATTATTCTATCAATCGTCATGGCGGCAATTGCCGGCGCGACGCGAACGCCGACGAAGATCGATACATCGCTCGCCGGCAAGACGAGCGCGCCGATCGAGCAGACTCAGCCGACGCCGGCGCAGCCGTCGCCGAGCCAAAGCGCCCCGGCCCAGCAGGCGCCCACCCCGACGGGCCCAACGCCGGCGAATTCGAGTCAGAACCAGCAGGCGCCTGCAGTACCGTTGGCTCAGTAAGTCGTGCCTGCGGGCGGCCACTGAAATATTTTCGCGCTCACGGCTTGCGCGCCCGGCGCTTGTCCCCCTAAGCCCCGAATCCCATGGCGCGGTTCATTTTTGTCACCGGCGGCGTGGTGTCATCGCTCGGTAAAGGCCTTCTTTCAGCATCCCTCGGGGCGCTTCTCCAAGCTCGAGGCTACAAGGTTCGGATCCGAAAGTTCGATCCCTATCTGAACGTCGATCCGGGAACGATGTCTCCCTACCAGCATGGCGAAGTCTATGTGACGGACGACGGAGCCGAGACCGACCTTGACCTTGGCCATTACGAGCGCTTCACCGGCGTCTCGTCGCGCCAGTCCGACAATATAACAACGGGCAGGATCTACCGCGACATCATCGCCAAAGAGCGCCGCGGCGATTTCCTCGGAGCGACGGTCCAAGTCATTCCGCATGTCACGAATGCCATCAAGGAATTCGCGCTTGCCGACACCGGTGGATGCGACTTCGTGATCTGCGAAATCGGTGGCACCGTCGGTGACATCGAGAGCTTACCGTTCATCGAATCGATCCGACAGCTGAGGAACGATCTTGGCCGCGACAAGACGGTCAGCGTCCATACAACGCTCGTTCCCTGGATTGCCGCGGCGGGCGAACTCAAGACCAAACCAACGCAGCAATCGGTTCGCGAATTGTCGAGCCTCGGTGTTCAGCCCGAGGTACTCCTCTGTCGTTGCGATCGCCCGCTCCCCGAAGCCGAGCGTGAGAAAATCGCCTTATTATGCAACGTTCGGAAATCGGCGGTCATTCCAGCGCTCGATGCCCGCAACATCTATGACGTACCTCTTCAGTATCACCAGGCCGGCCTTGATGATGAGGTGCTGAACGCGTTCGGGATTAACGATGCGCGAGCCCCTGATCTTGCTCGCTGGAATGAGATCATGGATCGCATCGATCATTATGAGAGCGAGGTCACGATTGGCGTCGTCGGCAAATATGTCGGCCTTCCCGATGCTTATAAGAGCTTGCGTGAGGCACTCGTCCATGGCGGCATTGCCAATCGGACGAAGGTCAAGATCGAGTGGATTGACGCGGAAGTCTTCGAGCATCCTCAGTCAGACATAGTTGCGGAGCTTGAGCCACTCCATGGCATCCTCGTTCCCGGCGGCTTCGGTGAACGCGGAAGCGAAGGCAAAATCGCCTCCGTCAAGTTCGCTCGCGAGCGTGAGATTCCATTTTTCGGAATCTGTCTTGGCATGCAGATGGCTTGCATCGAAGGTGCACGCAATCTCGCTGGCATCACCGAAGCATCGACCACGGAATTCGGCGACACGCCTGAGCCTGTCGTCGGGATGATCACCGAATGGATGAGCGAGGAAGGGCTTCAGAAGCGCGCTGCGGGCGGCGACCTTGGCGGAACGATGCGCCTTGGGGCATATCCGGCCAAGCTCGATGGGAACAGTCGCGTGCGCTCAATCTACGGCACGGATCATATCAGCGAACGCCATCGGCATCGCTACGAAGTGAACATTCACTATCGCGATGCGCTCGAAAAGGCCGGCCTCATCTTTTCGGGAATGTCGCCCGACGATCAGCTTCCGGAAATTGTCGAACGGCCAGACCATCCCTGGTTTATCGGTGTTCAGTTCCATCCCGAGCTCAAGAGCCGCCCGTTCGAACCGCATCCGTTATTTGCCGGATTCATCGAGGCAGCCGTCAAGCAGAGCCGTCTCGTTTAATTTCCTCTTTTGGAACGCGCCCGGCGTTTGACCGTTACGCGGGCGACACTAGGGAGGAATATAAGATGCTTCTGACGATCGCGATCATCCTGCTGATCCTGTGGGCTCTCGGCTTCTTTGCGTTCCATG
>DASRBJ010000118.1:0-2983 GCA_035653695.1 Sphingomicrobium sp. | reverse complement strand
AGATCGTTGACGCTGACAAGTTCCAGTCCGCAGTCCGGCCGCTCGAGGATTGCACGGGCGACAAGGCGGCCGATACGGCCAAATCCGTTGATGGCGACTTTGGTCATTGGATTCCTCTTGTTCTCATGAAGTCCGTAATGCGCGTGGCGACCTTCTCGCTGGTCAGCCCGAAATAATTGTAGGCATCAGCCGCCGGAGCCGAGACTCCGAAACGGTCGATACCGATCCGAAGCCCGTGAAGGCCCGTATAGCGCTCCCACCCGAACGTCGTTCCCGCCTCGATCGAGACGCGCAGAATCTCGCGATTGCTCACATCCGGGAGGATGTCCTCGCGATACTCAGCCGGCTGCAGATCGAAGCGTTCGGCGCAGGGCATGGAAACGACGTCGGTGCCGATGCCCTGGGATTCAAGCTGCTGCGCCGCAGCAAGCGCGATTTCCACCTCTGAACCGGTCGCAAGGATGATCACGCGGCGGTTGGTCTCGGCCGTTTTCAGACGATAAGCTCCAAAAGCGCAGAGATTGCGTTCAGCGCCCGGAACCCGCACGGGCGGCAAGTTCTGCCGGCTCAAGGCAAGAATGCTCGGCTTATCGCTCGTAAGTGCAAGGGCCCAACATTCGGCGGTCTCCACCGCATCGGCCGGACGAAACAGATCGATGCCAGGCATGGCACGCAGGCTTTGCAAATGCTCGATGGGCTGGTGGGTCGGTCCATCTTCGCCAAGCCCGATCGAGTCATGAGTCATGACGTATATGACCCTTGCGCGCTGCAGGGCCGACAGGCGGATTGCGGGACGGGCATAATCGGTAAACGCAAGAAAAGTGCCACCGTAAGGAATGACACCGCCATGCAGCGCCATTCCGTTCATTGCCGCCGCCATGCCGAATTCGCGGATTCCGTAGTAAATGTACCGCCCCGCGTAATTTTGGGCCGTCAGTGGCTCTAGCGCCTTGGTCTTCGTGTTGTTTGACCCGGTAAGGTCTGCCGAGCCGCCGACGGTCGCCGGGATTGCCGCGTTGATTGCCTCAAGCGCCATTTCAGACGCCTTGCGCGTTGCCACCGGCTTGTTGTCGGCGAACAATTTGGAAAGATACGGCCTTAGCCATGCATCGCTGACGTTACCCGCGATCCGCGCCTCGAATTCCACCTTGCGCCCGCTTTGCTCGAGCCGTTCGTTCCAGAGCGCGTGATCAACACCGCCGCGCTTGCCCGCCGCACGCCATGCCGTAAGGACGTCGTCGGGTACGGTGAATTCCTTGTCTTCGAGACCGAGCTGCTTGCGAGCAGCTTCCACCTCGTTCCTGCCTAGCGCAGCACCATGGGTCGCTGCCGTGCCTTGCTTGTTCGGTGCGCCATAACCGATGATCGTCTTGCATCGAATGAGGCTTGGTCGTGGATCAGCCAATGCCTCCTCGATCGCTCGGCTGACATCATCCCCGTTGAGGCCATCGCACTCGCCGACGTGCCACTGCGCTGCCGCGTGGCGCGCAAGGACGTCCTCGTTGCGCGACAATTCCGTCGAGCCATCGATGGTGATCTCATTATCATCCCAAAGGACGATGAGGCGACCAAGCTTGAGGTTGCCGGCAAGTCCAATTGCCTCATGGTTGATGCCTTCCATGAGGTCTCCATCGCCGGCGATCACGAACGTTCGATGGTCGACAAGCTCGTCGCCAAAGACCGCATTGAGGTGCCGCTCGGCGATCGCCATTCCGACGGCCATTGCAACGCCCTGCCCGAGCGGGCCGGTCGTGACCTCGATGCCGGGCAGCTCGAAATTCTCAGGATGACCGGCGGTCGGCGAACCAAGCTGCCTGAACCTCTTGATGTCCTCAAGAGTGGGTCGCTCGTAGCCCGTGAGATAAAGCAAGGCATAGATCAGCATCGATCCATGCCCCGCGGAGAGAATGAAGCGATCGCGATCCGGCCAGCGTGGATCCGAAGCGTCGAATTTCAGATGTCGACGAAAGAGAGTCGTGGCTGCGTCGGCCATCCCCATGGGCATACCAGGGTGACCACTGTTCGCGGTCTCCACCGCGTCCATCGCTAGAGCGCGAATGGCGTTGGCGAGGCTGCGATCGGTCGGCTGCATGACGCTCCGTTTGGGGTTCTTCCGTCCGGGATTCCGAACGCTGGTGCGGCTCCCTTAGCCGCCTTGCGCCACGCGTCAAATTGCAGCGGCAAATGCTTGCCGGGCAAAGCCAAGTTGCGTAGCGGGGAATCGATGGATGATCGCCAACTAGACGCAGCATTCGATCGAGCCGAGCGGGCGCTCATGCGGATCGAGCGCGCTCTTTCCATGAAGCGACCCGCTGCGCGTGACGAGGAACTTCGGGCCAAGGTGCGGGAGGTCGTCGAGGAACTCGATGAACTTATCCGCGATGCGGCGGCATAATGGCGACGATGGTTGACCTCACCATTGCGGGCCGCGTCTATCAGGTCGCTTGTCGCGAAGGCGAGGAAGACAATCTTCGCGAGGCCGCTCGGCTCGTCGACGGCAAGAGCCGCGAAGCACTCGCCGGGCTTGGCACGTTGAGCGAAGCACGACAATTCCTGTTTGCCTCGCTGCTCCTTGCTGACCAGCTGATAGAGAAGAAACCCGACGCTGTTGAGGCAGCCGCTTCGAGCGCTGACCCGGCACTCATCCGCCGGGTCGAGTCGCTCGCGAACCGACTCGAGTCGGTCGCGATGACGCTTGAGAACGAGGACACGAGCGCCTAGATCAGGTTCGACGGGCACTACCCGGTGCGAGCCTTCGGAAAATCCCTGAGGCGATAGAACATCCTAGGGAGCTGACCCTGCCCGGATCCTGGTCCGGAGCAATCGGCGCCCACCTGACGTTTGGGCGTCAGAGGATTTTAGGGCAAACGGCCATGGTGGTCCCGTCACTTCCGACTTTCCCCGGCGCCCAGCCCGAGATGGAATCCGCTTCGAAGGAGAAGCTTCGCCAAATCGCACTCGAGTCGCGCAAGGCCTTTGTTCG
>DASRBJ010000117.1:0-3512 GCA_035653695.1 Sphingomicrobium sp. | reverse complement strand
GCCGCGATGAACAGCAGATCGCGCTCGTGCGCGCCTACGCGCAGGCGCAGGGGCTCTGGCGCGCCGCCGATTCGCCCGAGCCACTGTTCACCGACACCCTTGAGCTCGACATGGCAACCATCGAACCATCGCTTGCCGGCCCGAAGCGGCCGCAGGACCGCGTCCTGCTGAGCGACGTGGATAACAAGTTCAACGCGGACCTTGAGCAAGTGTATCACAAGGGCAGCGCGCCGCGCGTTGCCGTCGAGGGCGAAGATTTTGACTTCGGCAATGGTGATGTGGCGATCGCGGCGATTACCAGCTGCACCAATACGTCGAACCCGTCCGTCCTTATCGGAGCCGGCCTCGTCGCGCGGAAAGCTCGGCAAAAAGGGCTCAACGTCAAGCCGTGGGTTAAGACCAGCCTCGCGCCGGGCAGCCAGGTAGTCAGCGACTATCTGAAGGAGAGTGGCCTTCAGGAAGATCTCGACGCCCTCGGATTTGACCTAGTCGGTTACGGCTGCACGACCTGCATCGGCAACTCCGGTCCACTGCCGGAGCCGATTAGCAAGGCGATTAACGAAAATGACCTCGTCGCGGTCAGCGTTCTTTCCGGCAATCGCAATTTCGAAGGACGGGTGTCGCCGGATTGCCGCGCGAATTACCTTGCCTCGCCGCCACTCGTCGTCGCCTATGCGTTAAAGGGAACGGTTCGCGCAGACATCGTCAAGGAGCCGATTGGAGCTGCTTCGAACGGCGAACCCGTTTACCTCAAGGACATCTGGCCAACGAATGACGAAATTCGTTCGCTGATCGACGCACATGTCCATTCCGAGATGTTCCGCCGGCGCTACGCCGACGTGTATCGAGGCGACGAGCGTTGGCGGAAAATCGAAATTACCGGCGGCGACACCTATAGCTGGCCCGCATTGTCGACCTACATCCAAAACCCGCCCTACTTCGTAGGAATGACGATGGAGCCGACGCCGCTCACCGACATCGAGCGAGCACGGCCGCTGGCGATTTTCGGAGACTCGATTACCACCGATCACATTTCGCCAGCGGGTTCGATCAAGCCGGATAGCCCCGCTGGTCGTTATCTTCTCGAGCACGGCGTCACTCGGGGAGAGTTCAACAGCTACGGGTCGAGGCGCGGCAATCACGAAGTGATGATGCGTGGGACCTTCGCGAACATCCGTATTCGCAACCGGATGCTCAATGATGTCGAGGGAGGCTTTACCAAATATGCGCCGACCGGCGAGGTCATGCCGATCTATGATGCTGCAATGCTCTACAAGCACGATGGTCGGCCATTGGTCGTGATCGCCGGCAAGGAATATGGCACCGGAAGTTCGCGCGACTGGGCGGCTAAGGGCACAGTGCTCCTTGGCGTCCGCGCGGTCATTGCCGAGAGTTTCGAGCGCATCCATCGCTCCAATCTCGTCGGCATGGGCGTCCTCCCACTGCAGTTTCGCGAGGGCGAGAATGCCGAGACCCTCGGCCTTACCGGTGCCGAGAAATATTCGATCGAAGGCGTCGGCGAAATCCAGCCGCGGCAGGATGTTCAAGTGAAGGTCACGCGAGATAATGGTGAAGAGTTCAGCTTCGTCGCGCGCTGCCGGATCGACACCTTCAACGAGCTTGAATATTTCCGATCCGGCGGAATTCTCCAGTTCGTGCTAAGGAGACTCGCCGCCTGACCGCCCTCCAGCTCGCGGTGGAGATTGCCGGCTGGGTCGGCGCACTCCTGATCCTCCTCGCCTATCTGTTCCTCTCGACCGGTCGATTTGGCGCTCAGTCGCTATTGTACCAGGGCATGAACATCGTCGGTGCAGCGGGATTCGTGATCAATGGCTGGTGGCACCGGGCCGTCCCCTCCGCCGCGCTCAACGTGCTATGGCTGCTGATCGGAGCATTCGCATCATGGCGCATCATTCGGAAACGGCGGTCGTCGACCTCAGCCACGTAATCGACAATGGGATGACAACCTATCCCGGATTGCCGGGCCCACGCATTTGCGACTTCTGGGACCGAGAGAGCTCGGCGCAGAATTACGACGATGGTTCGAGCTTCCATATCGCACGAATTGATATGGTCGCGAATACCGGGACCTATCTCGACGCGCCGTTTCACCGGTTCGAAACAGGCTTTGACCTCGCTGACTTGCCCCTGCGATCAATTGCGAACATTCCCGGAATCATTGTTCAACGACCATTTGAAGAGGGACTGGAAACGCGCGCGGAACATTTTGCGAACCTTGACGTGCGCGGGAAGGCCGTCCTGGTTCACACCGGCTGGGACCAATACTGGCGAAGGGCAAGCTACGGCGTCGACCATCCATTCCTGGCGAGCGATGCCGCCGACTGGCTCATCGAGAATGGGGCGGTTCTCGTCGGCATAGACAGCAACAATATTGACGACACGCGCCGCCGCGAACGGCCAGTCCACACACGCTTGCTTGGCGCGGCGATACCGATCTGCGAGCACCTCACGCGATTGGCCGACGTTCGAGGCGAACGGTTCCAATTCTCGGCAGTTCCAGCAAGGCTAAGGGGCGTCGGCTCGTTTCCCGTTCGCGCTTACGCGCTCGTTGGGTGAGCAATGGCCGATTTGAGCCAGTCTGGCAGAATTGCGCTTGCTGGAACGGACTCAACTCGCTCGTGAACGACGAACAGTCCGAGGTCGGGATATTCCGCCTGGAACCGGCCGCGCGCCGCCCCGCGGCAAACGAAAAGCCGCCGATTGATCTTTTGTCGCCAGTTCATCCGGGCAGTGTTTTCCTGACCGACGAAGCACCCCTTGGTGAAGCTAACACCGTTCAGCTCGAGCGCATTGCATTCGAGCCACAGGATGTCTCGGAGCTCGGCACTTCCCTCGCATACCCCTAGTTGAAGCCGATGTTCACGCCATCCACTTGCTGGTTCGGACGGTGCGGCGATCCACCGACTCCCGAGCTCGGGTAGACGGGGGTCGACTGTCCCCATTCCCTTTTCCTTTGACCAGTGAACGCTTCGGTCGCCATCGCGCTCGATGCGGATCGCTCGTCGCAAGCGGTACATTGCGAGGCGCTTCATCAACTCGTCTGCGCTCGATCGTTCGCAGTCGAGAAGGATGTCATCGCCATCTCTCCAGACGATGAAGTCGAACAGGCACTTGCCTTGGGGCGTTAGTAGCCCCGTCCACACGGGGAGATCACCACGAAGGTCATTGGTAACAAGTCCCTGGAGAAAGCCGAGCACGTCGTCGCCCGAAAGGCGCAACAGCGATCGGTCGGCAAGGGTGGTGGCAGCCATAGGCATCAGTTAGGGAGCCGCTCGTGGCATCGCAAACTCTGACGATACGAAAGCCGGACGACTGGCATGTCCATCTTCGCGATGGTGCCATGCTCCGTCGGGTTGCGCCCTATACCGCCCGACAGTTTGGACGCGCTATCGTCATGCCCAACCTTGTGCCGCCAATCACGACTGTCGAAGCTGCGCGAGCGTATCGGAAGCGCATTCTCCAGGTGACTGAGCCGGGGTTCACGCCGCTCA
>DASRBJ010000116.1:0-4843 GCA_035653695.1 Sphingomicrobium sp. | reverse complement strand
GTTCGGGTTTCGCGGCCGGTCAGATCCAAGGCGACATGGACCAGTCCGACCGTATCGCCGAGTTCGACCGCTTCAAGAAGGACGAGATCACGGTTCTGGTCGCCTCCGACGTCGCCGCTCGCGGGCTCGACGTCAAAGGCGTCAGCCATGTGATCAACTTCGACGTACCCTGGCAGCCCGACGACTATGTCCACCGCATCGGTCGTACGGGCCGCGCCGGCATGAAGGGCATTGCGATTACGCTTGCGACGCGAGCGGACAGCGAAGCGATCGAACGGATCGAGAAGCTTATCGGCCACAAGATCCCGCGCACGGGCGAACCGCCGAATGAGCAAGCTACCGACGTGGCGACGAAGGAGCGGACGCCCAAAGCGAAAGCCGAGAAAGCCCGCGCCCCTGCCGAGGCGAAGCAGGAAAGGCAGCAGCCAACGCGCAAGTCAAAGCCGCACGGCAAGACCGAATCCGCGCCGGAGGACCGCTCGCCCGTCGTCGAGGACATCAGCAGCGACTGGAACGGACCGCTTCCTTCCTTCCTGTCGGTGAGCGCCGGTTAAGGGCACACAACTGATACTGGAAAGCTGCTGCCGCGGTTCCTAGCTCGCCTTTCAGGGCTGGAGTGACAAAGGAACCCCAATGACCGACAGCAGCAGTTACGTTCTCCCGAAAGTCTGGAAATGGGAGCAGCCAAGCGGCGGTCAGTTCGCGAATATCAACCGTCCGATTGCCGGTCCGACGCACGAAAGGGAACTGCCCGTCGGCAAGCACCCGTTCCAGCTCTATTCGCTCGCCACGCCCAACGGCCAGAAGGTCTCGATCATGTTCGAGGAACTGCTCGCCAAGGGCCACAAGGATGCCGACTATGATGCGTGGCCGATCCGGATCGGCGAGGGTGACCAGTTCGGAAGCGGGTTCGTCGAGGTAAACCCCAACAGCAAGATTCCAGCGCTGGTCGATCGAAGCGGGAAGAAGCCGGTGCGGGTGTTCGAATCCGGCGCGATCCTGCTCTACCTCGCGGAGAAATTCGGCGAGTTCCTTCCCGTATCGGGCCCGGAGCGCGCGGAGACGCTCTCGTGGCTGTTCTGGCAGATGGGCAGCGCGCCCTTCCTCGGCGGCGGCTTCGGCCATTTCTTCGCTTACGCGCCCGAGAAGTTCGAATATCCGATCAACCGCTATTCGATGGAAGCCAAGCGGCAATTCGACGTGCTCAACCGACGCCTCGCGACAAGCGAATATATCGCGGGACCGGACTACACGATCGCCGATATCGCCATCTGGCCGTGGTACGGCGGCGTGGCGCTCGGTCGGTCCTATGAAGGCGCCGACGTCTTCCTGGCCACGAATGAATATGAGCATGTCATGCGCTGGGCCAGGCAGATCGATGCCCGCCCGGCGGTGAAGCGCGGCCGGATCGTCAACAAGATGACAGGCGAGGAAAGCGAACAGCTCCACGAACGCCACGACGCGAGCGACTTCGAGCTTCGAACTGAGGACAAGATCCGGCGGACGGTCGAGGCCGAAGATCTCGCAGCCGTCAGGGACGACGCGATTTAACACCCTCTCCCCTTTGCGGGAGAGGGTCGACTCGCGCGGAAGCGCGAGCGGGGAGAGGGCCGATCCCCTCTCCAAGCTGCGCTAAGCGGCAAGCCGCCAAGCTTCGCAATCCTCCCCCGCAACGGGGGAGGAACACGCTAAGGCGCTCTCTGGCTCTGCAGCACCGTCGGGTTGCTCGCGAGACTGTAGAGATACTGCCGGCGCTGGTCCGATCCCGCTTTCAGGTGCCGCAGCGCGTGACGCTGATCGTCAGTCAGCTCGAACTTCGAATAGCCGCGGCTGATCAGGCACTGGTCGGCCGCCGACTCCAGCGTCTTCTTGATGCTCTTGAAGCGCTCGTCCGGCCGAACATTGTCCACGATATGCTGCTGCTCGTCCGCATATTGCGCCATCTGATCGACGGTGGTGTCGGGCCCCGTCGCGTTGCTCCCGAGCGTCATCGGCGCGGACGCGCCCGTGGTGATCGCGTCGAGTTGCTTGGACGCGTTGACGAACGCCTTCGCATCATCGGTCTTCGAAATGTCGGTGTAATAGCCCTTGAGACCGCATTCGAGCGAGTCCTGCCGGTACTGCGCGAGCGTAATCCCTGCCTTGCCCCAGCTTTCCTTGGGCGCAGGCGCGGCTGTCGCGGCAGACGCAATCATCCACGATCCGAGCGAGACGGCGAACAGGTGACGCATCGGTCGTCTCCTTTCCTGTTCTGGTAACGCTACCATCGTGGTGGAGGGTGGGCAATCGCGTCAGGGTTTGGACCGATATCGCCCTAGAAAGGTGGCGGCGAATTCGCTCAGGTGCTGCCCGGCGATCGCATCGCGCAGTCCCTGCATCATGCGCTGGTAGAACCACAGATTGTGCTGCGTCATCAGCATCGCGCCGAGGATCTCGCCCGACTTCACCAGGTGGTGGACGTAGGCGCGCTCGAACTTCGTGCACGCCGGGCACGGGCATGCCGGCTCTATTGGATCGTTATCTTCGGCGAAGCGGGCGTTGCGCATGTTGATCGGCCCGTCGGCGGTGAACGCCTGGCCGGTGCGGCCGGAGCGCGTTGGAAGGACGCAGTCGAACATGTCGATTCCGCGGACTACCGCTTCGACGATGTCGTCGGGCTTGCCGACGCCCATGAGGTAGCGGGGCTTGTCGGCGGGCAGCATGTCGACCGCGAAATCGAGGCAGCCGAGCATCGCCTCCTGCCCCTCGCCGACCGCGAGCCCGCCGACTGCATAACCGTCGAAGCCGATGTCGATCAGGGCCTCCGAGGACGCGCGGCGCAGGTCCCGGTCGAGCGCGCCCTGCTGGATTCCGAAAATCGCCGCCTGCTCGGCGTGCTCGCCTCCGCGATCGAATTCCTCGCGCGATCGCTTCCCCCAGCGGATCGACCGCTCCATCGCTTCCGCCTGCTCCTCGCGCGTGGAGGTCGTCGGTACGAGCTGATCGAACTGCATCACCATGTCGCTGCCGAGCAGCCGCTGAACCTCCATCGACCGTTCCGGCGAAAGCATGTGCCGCGATCCATCGAGATGGCTGGCGAACGCCACCCCCTCTTCTGTCACTTTGGTCAGCTCCGACAGGCTCATCACCTGATAGCCGCCGCTGTCGGTGAGGATCGGCCGCTCCCAACCCATGAACTTGTGCAGCCCGCCGAGCTTCGTAATCCGTTCCGCACCCGGCCGGAGCATCAGATGGTAGGTATTGCCGAGGATGATGTCCGCGCCGCTCGCCCGCACCTCCTCCGGCCGCATCGCCTTGACCGTCGCGGCAGTACCCACCGGCATGAACGCCGGCGTGCGGATCTCCCCGCGCTGCATGGCGATAATGCCAGTGCGCGCGGTCCCATCCGTGGCGGAGATGTTGAAGGAAAAGCGGGTCACGCGGCGCGCTTATCGCAGTAACTCCGGCGTGCAAGAGCACAGCGAATTTCTGGCTATGGGTGGAAAGCGGACGTTGGTCCTATTTCGCCAACACGGGATAGAACATTGCGCCATACGCAACGATGGTCATCAGGATGACTGCCGGTGCGACAATCTGAACCCATGCTCGCTTCACGAACAACGGCAGCAGACCCAATGGCAATTGAAAGAGCACCAAAGCGTTTTCCGCGCCTTCTTTGGTGATCCCCAACTTCTCGCCTGCCACGAAATTTTCGACGAGAGCGATTGCCACGGCCGCCAGAAAGACAAGCATGTAGGTTGGGCCCTCGGTGTCGTGGAACAGCTTCATGTCGTAGGTCTCGCCTCCCTCAAAGTCGGGACTGACGAGCGCGCAAAAGAAGTAGTTCAGCATCACGAACAGGAACTCGCTGCTGATCTCGAGCAACGAGAGGTTACCGAACGTTCGATAATCCCAGTTGCTAACCCAATCGACAGCAAGGAGGAACATGGCGACGAGCATCCAGAGAAGATGCGGCCACGAGAAGGTGATCTGACGCCGGTGACGGATCATTCGCGTCCACGCAAACAGCAGGTGCGCCAGCGCGAGCGAGTACGCCCACGTCTTCGGAAGCTCGCAAGAAGACGCCTGACATGAATGTCAGAAATGCGTTGTCCTGCCGCGCCCGCGCCAGCGCTCCCATGATCCGCTCTCGCTCCGCTTCAGTAGGATGCAGCGACACGGTGTTGATCCCCGCGGGACGGCGGGCAAGTTCGTAATGGTCGCCGAGATACTCGACCTTCGCGTGCTCCTCACCGCTGTGGACGTGGAGCAGGCGGTCGTGAGCGCAATGATAGACAACCGCGTGTTGCGGCTTGGAAACTTCTGACGGAGAGCACGCCGGCAGCAGTTGCGTTGCAAGTGCCGCTCGGACCAGGAGGTGCGGCTTCAACCGGCGAGTGCCCACAGGAGAACCGCGCCGCCGGCCAGAGTGAGAATCACCAGCACCCAGAGGACCCCACTGAGCCAGTCGCGCTCTAAAGATAGGCGGCGAGCCCGGATCTCTTCCAGCATGGTCATCAGCCGCCGGTCGCGGCCGTCGAGATCCTGCCTGTCCGAAGACCGCCTGTCGGGTTGAGGTTTCACTCGAAATTTCTTCCGAGAATGCGGGTAACCGATTGGCAGCGCTCGCGTTATTATGGGATTCCAACGGCGGCTAAGCCGCCAGTCGATATCCAACGCCCGGCTCGGACAGGACGATCTTCGGCTCTGACGGATCCTCTTCGAGCTTTTGCCGCAGCAGTGCGATGTAGCCGCGCAAATATTGCTGATCCACGGTCGGATTGTTCCATCCGGCGATCAGCAGTCGTCGATGAGTGACGACCTGACCAGCATGCTCGATCAGCATTCTCAAGATGTCGAACTC
>DASRBJ010000115.1:0-7972 GCA_035653695.1 Sphingomicrobium sp. | reverse complement strand
CGACGCGCAGCGTGTCGCCGGGGCGGAATTCGGGGACGGGCTTGTCCTTGGTCAGAGCGTCGATCGCTTCGCGCTCCAGGGTCTCGATCAGGTTCATTTCAAATCAGCCTTCGTATCTCGTCGCCGCGCGCCAGAGGGCGGTGCCTGCGATGCGCCCCCGTGGCGCTCGATCAGGTCCGGCCGCCATAGCCGTGTATCTTGGACCGCTCGTTCGTGTCGCCACGCCGCGATCTTCGCATGATCCCCCGATCGCAGCACTTCGGGGATCGTGCGCCCTTCCCAAATGACAGGCCGGGTATAATGCGGATATTCCAAAAGCCCCGTCTCGAAGCTTTCCTCCTCTCCGCTGGAGGCCGCGCCCATTACCCCGGGAAGGAGGCGTACGCAAGCGTCGAGGATTACCATCGCCGCAACTTCCCCGCCGGAGAGCACATAATCGCCAATTGAGACGGGCTCGAGCGCCCTTGCCTCAAAGATCCGCTCGTCGAAACCTTCGAATCGCCCACAGAGGAGGATCACTCCCGCGCCGCTCGCGAGCTTCCGGACGCGCGCTTGGGTGAGCGGTCGGCCGCGCGGCGTCAGTGCAAGCATTGGACGACCATCCGAAACGCTATCGAGCGATGCGGCGAGGACATCTGGGCGAAGGACCATCCCTGCACCCCCGCCGGCGGGCGTGTCGTCGACGCTGTGATGCTTGTCGGTAGCAAAATCACGGATGTTGGTGACGGAAAGGCTCCAGATGCCCTCGCTTAGCGCCCGTCCAGCAAGGCTCGAACCGAGGGGTCCTGGGAACATTTCCGGGTAGAGGGTCAGAACCGATGCGGAAAAGCTCATAGTGGAACCGCCGCTAACACAATCCATTGGGCGACGCATGAATGAGCCAATACTCGACTGCCTCGTCGTTGGCGGCGGACCTGCAGGCCTCACGGCGGCAATCTACCTTGCCCGGTTTCAACTCGACATTCTCGTCGTCGATAGTGGCAAGAGCCGAGCCGCGTGGATCCCCTGCAGTCACAATCATGCTGGTTTTCCAGATGGCATCAAGGGCACGGACTTGCTCGAACGAATGCGCGAACAAGCCTGCAAATATGGAGCGAAGCTCAAAACGGAGTTCGTAAGCAAACTCGAACGTGACGAACAAACGGGGCTGTTCAGGGCAACCTGGGGTTCGGGCGACGCGGTGGCGCGAACCGTGCTCCTCGCGACAGGAGTGACAAATCGACGACCGCCTATGGACGAGGATCTCCACGATGAGGCGCTCGCCCGTGGATTAGTGCGCTACTGCCCAATCTGCGACGGGTACGAAGTTACCGACAAGAAGGTCGGGGTTATAGGCAGCGACAGCCACGGCGTTGCCGAAGCGTTGTTCATCCGCAGCTATACCGCCGACGTCACCTTGATTGCGCCGGACATGGCGCTTGAGCTCAACGCCGAGGACGCGACAAAACTCGAGCGCGCCGGAATCGGCTGCGTGAATGGACCAACGCGCGCCGTTGGGATCGCAAGCGACTGCATCACCGTCGAGACGGCCGACGGACATTATACGTTCGAGAGCATTTATCCTGCGCTCGGAAGCGATACCCACACGCAGCTTGCGGAGATGCTTGGCGCGACGCTGGCGCAGGACGGATGCATCCTGTGTGACGATCACCAGCGGTCCAACGTCCGAGGGCTTTATGGCGCGGGCGATGTGGTTCACGGCCTCGATCAGATCAGCCACGCAATGGGTGAAGGCGGCGTGGCGGCGACGACGATCCGGAATGACCTTTGCGCACAGCAGCCAAGATATAGAGAGCGATCGAGAAATCTCGTCGAGGCGGAAGACGGAACCTAGGCCAGAAAGGCCAGATCGACGACCATGAAACCCTCGTGAAGGTCGGCTATTCCCGACTTGAACGGAATCAGCCGGCGGCGACCATCCAAGCCTTGGATTTCGAGCAGATCGCCGGCGCCATAATTTTCGACTGCAACGACGGTCCCGACGGGGTTGCCTTGCGGATCACGGGCATCGAGCCCGATGAGGTCAACGTGATAATATTCGCCGTCGTCGAGCGGCGGCAGCGACGAACGGCGAACTTCGACTAGAGAACCGCGGAGCTCTTCGGCACCAGCTCGATCGGCGATGCCGTCGAGCTTGGCGACGGCGGTGCTGCCGGTCTGCCTGATCGAAAGGAGACTTCGCTCGACACCGCCGATGTAAAGCGTTTCCTGCCGTGACAGGCTTTCCGCGCTCTCGCTGAAGAGCTTCAGCCGCAACTCACCCTTAATGCCGTGCGCACCAGCGACGGCAGCGAGCGCGACTTTCCGCTCGCTGCCGGCCTCCGCCATTAGGCCTGTGTCGCTTCAGTGGAGCCCTCTGCGGGCTCCGAAGCGGACTGTCCTTCGCCGGCCGCTTCTGCCGGCTGTGGCGACTCACTGGTGGGTGGCGTCACTTCGCCAGCGCCTTCAGCGGGCTCGGACGTCGATTCGCCTTGGTTGTCGGCGGGCGGTGTCTGCTCCGACACCTCGTCGGCGACTTGGTCGCCTTCGGCCGCGGCTTCGGCGGTCGCTGCTTCGATCTCCGCAGCCGCGGCTGCCTCGGCGAGCTCCGCTTCGCGGCTCGCGCGCGCTTCGGCCCG
Source organism: Sphingomicrobium sp. (assembly GCA_035653695.1). Taxonomy (GTDB): domain Bacteria; phylum Pseudomonadota; class Alphaproteobacteria; order Sphingomonadales; family Sphingomonadaceae; genus Sphingomicrobium. Next base: position 5,354 of record DASRBJ010000115.1, on the reverse strand, counting down.
CTCCTTGGCCTTCTCACCAGGCTCACCCTTGCTCGGATTATTGCGCTGCGCGCGTTCGCGAATGCCAGCGGCATCGAGGAATCGCAGCACGCGATCGGACGGTTGCGCCCCGACTCCGAGCCAGTGATTAATACGCTCGGCGTCAAGCTTGACGCGCTCGGGCGAATCCTTGGCAAGCAGCGGATTGTAGGTGCCGACCTTCTCGATGAAGCGCCCATCCCGCGGACTACGGCTGTCGGTGACAACAATGCGATAATAAGGTCGCTTCTTGGCGCCGCCGCGCGAGAGGCGAATTGCTAGAGCCATGACTTAGTTTTTCCTTTCAGTTATTTACACTATCGTTTTGAGAATTTGTCGAACCCTTTAGGCAGATTGAACGGAGCGCCGCCAAGACCCGGTAGTCCACCGCTGCCACCAAGTCCTCCCAATCCTCCCGGAGGAAGCGCGCCCTGGGGCGCAAGCCCGCCGAGGGCGCCTTCGAGGCCACCCTTGTTAAACATTGCAGCAAGCTTGCCGAGGCCGCCCATTTTCTTGAGCCGTTTCATCGCCGTTGACATTTCCTGATGCATTTTGAGGAGCTTATTAATCTCCTGGACGGTCGTCCCACTGCCTTTGGCAATGCGGATCTTGCGTTTCGCATTGATGATATCCGGTCGTGCGCGCTCCTTGGCGGTCATCGACGACAACATCGCTTCCATGTGCACCAGTGCCTTGCTGTTTTGCGCCAGGTCCATCGCGCCCTTCATGCCCTTGAGGCCGGGCATCATTCCGGCGAGCGCACCAAGGCCACCCATGCGCTGCATCTGGCGAAACTGGGCCCAGAGATCGTCGAGATCGAACTTACCCTTGGCCATTTTGGCCGCGAGCTTTTCGGCTTCCTCGACCTGGATCGTCTCGGCTGCCCGTTCAACGAGGCTGACGACGTCTCCCATTCCAAGGATCCGACCAGCGACACGGTCAGGGTGGAAGGCTTCGAGCTTGTCGAGCGCTTCGCCGACGCCGGCAAACTTGATCGGCTTTCCGGTGACGGCGCGCATGCTGAGCGCCGCGCCACCCCGCGCGTCACCATCCATCCGCGTAAGGATGACGCCGGTGAGGTCGACTTCTGCAGCAAAACCCTTGGCAACGTTGACCGCGTCTTGGCCGGTGAGACTGTCGACGACGAGGAGCGTTTCGATGGGATTGGATGCAGCGGCGACCGCCTTCATCTCTCCCATGAGCTGGTCGTCGACGTGAAGACGGCCAGCCGTGTCGAGGAGGACGACGTCATAACCCTGAAGCTTCGCTGACTGCAGTGCACGGCGTGCAATATCGACCGGCTGCTGTCCGGCGACGATCGGCAGTGTGTCGACGTTCGATTGACGGCCAAGTACAGCAAGCTGCTCTTGCGCTGCCGGGCGAGCAACGTCGAGTGAAGCCATCAACACGCGCTTGCGATCACGCTCGCTCAGCCGCTTCGCAAGCTTTGCGGTTGTTGTCGTCTTTCCCGATCCCTGCAAGCCGACCATCATGATCACCGCGGGGGGACTTACGTTGAGATCGAGTTCGGCGGTCTCTGATCCAAGCGTCTCGATCAGTGCATCATTGACGATCTTGACGACCATCTGTCCCGGAGTGACGGACCGAAGGACCTCCTGTCCAACCGCTCGGTCGGTGACCTGCTCGACGAACTCGCGCGCAACCGGGAGAGCGACATCCGCCTCAAGCAACGCAACGCGCACCTCGCGCATCGCGGAACGAACGTCGGCCTCCGTCAGGGCCCCTCGCCCACGAAGTCGGTCAAATACGCTGCCGAGCCGATCGCTCAACGTGTCGAACATGCAAATCTCCTCAACGATGCCGAGCGACCATATGGGGAGCATCCCTTCGCGGCGGGAGGCTCAACGCAAAATACGCCGGCGGACGAAACCTCGTCGGCCAGCGTGCCTTTGCTCATGCTCCGTCAGGAGCGCCCAGCATCGATGTTTTGTCGAAAACGACGCCGGGCGCATAGCGGCATCAACGTTGAGAGGCAACCCGTTGGCACGCGATCGATACCGGAGCGACACCTCCTCGCCAGGAGCAAACCGGTCCGCTCAATGCAGCGAAACGAAAAAGGTCGTTCTCAAGCGCGAAATCAGCCGAGGCGCGGCTTGCCTTTTGGCTTACGAGGACGAGAGGGGCCTCCTGGACCCCGCGGCCCGCGATCCGGCCCCTCACCGCTTGGCCTCGGCGGGCGCGGCCCGCGCGGCGGTCCGCGGCGGTCGGCGGGACGTTGCCTTTCCGGCACGCGGTCCATTGGGCGAGACTGCTGCATTTGCTGACGCGGACCGACCGCATAGCCATCCTTCAGCAGCTGGGTAAACGCCGCGCGCGTATTCTCGATTATCTGCTCCTGTAATTCCTTCGGCAAGTCGGCGAAAGTCACGTTCGGATGTATCGCCTGCACATGCCTCAGAAGCTGATTTGGAAGACCGCCGGAAGCGCGCTTCAGCGCAGCAAGGCCGTCGAGCACGGCGGAAAAGATAATCGATTGCATGACGTCGTTGGCAGCTCTCGCCATTGAAACTTGCTTCCTCGCTTGTGGACTTGCGTCGAGCCGCTCCCTAAGTGGCCGCGGCAATGAGTTCCCCCAGCCCCAGCACCGGACAGCTTGCTGTCCTCTACGAGCACCCGCAGTGGTTTCAACCCCTGTTCGCAGCGCTTGAACGCCACGGCATGGCTTATGTGCCCATCCAGCTCAATGCCCATTGCTTCGATCCCGCTCGTCGCGAAGTTCCCGCGCCCCTCATCCTTAGCCGGGTCGCTCAATCGAGTTTCCTGCGTGAGCCCGAACATCCGATCTTTTACGCCGAGGCGCTTCTCGACCATTGGCAGCGCTGCGGCGCTGAAGTCCTGAATGGCGCCGACGTCCTCGCGATCGATTCGTCGAAAGCGCGGCAACTGTCGCTGATTACTGGGCTTGGCTATTCTGTTCCCCGCACCAAGGTAGTTCACCGAACGCGCGATCTGCTTGACGCCGTGGACGACATGGCCTTCCCGCTGCTGGTGAAGGCAAATATCGGCGGCTCCGGCGCCGGAATCGTTCGCTACGCATCGAAGGAAGAGCTTCATTCTTCAATCGAGGACCGGATGATCCCTCAGTCGGTGGATCAGGTGCTCCTGGTTCAAGACTATGTGCCGCCGAGTGGCGGGACAATCCTGCGACTGGAAACACTTGGCGGCCGCTTTCTCTACGCGATCGAAATCGAAAGCCGTGGCGATAGCTTCGATCTTTGCCCGGCTGACGCATGCCTCGCGCAGCCTGGCCGAAAGGCGGTCCGGATGAACGCGGTCCAGCCTTCCGTCCCGATGATCGAAGCGGCGGAGCGGATCGCTCGCGCCGCAGGCCTCGATGTCGGCGGAATCGAAGTGGTGGTTGACGAGCGCGACGGAACGCCGCGCTTTTACGACATTAACGCGATGTCGAACTTCGTGGCCGATCCGCTGAGCGTCCTTGGCTGGGACCCTCATGATCGCCTGATCGAATTTCTCGAGATGAAGCTGAAAGGCAAGAAGGCGGCATGAGGTTCGGTTACTGGATGCCGGTGTTCGGCGGATGGCTGCGCAATATCGCTGACGAAGGGATGGAGGCGAGCTGGGATTATGTGCGGCGCTTGACGCAGCGCAGCGAACAGACCGGCTGGGACCTGACGCTCATTGCCGAGCTGAACCTCAACGATATCAAAGGGACGGATCAGCCCGCACTTGATGCCTGGTCCACGGCAGCAGCGCTCGCGGGCGTCACCTCGTCGATCGAACTGATGGTCGCGGTGCGTCCCAACTTTCACCAGCCAGCGTTGTTCGCCAAGCAAGCCGCAAATATCGATAATATTTCAAACGGAAGGCTGGCGCTCAACGTCGTCTCGTCCTGGTGGGCAGACGAGGCGACTCAATATGGCCTTCAGTTCGACCAGCACGACGATCGCTACGCGCGGACCACCGAATGGCTGCAGGTCGTCGACGGATTGTGGACAAAAGAGCGGTTCACGTTCGACGGTGAACGTTATCACTTGAAGGAAGCGATCTGCGCACCAAAACCGGTCCGCAAGCCACGTCCAACAATCTACGCCGGCGGCGAAAGTGAAGCGGCAAAGACAATGATTACGAGCCTCTGCGACGCCTACGTCATGCACGGCGATCCGGTTGGCTCGATCGTGCCAAAAATCGAGGACATGGAGCGACGCCGTTCACGCATCAACAAAGGTCGGATGCAATATGGAATGGCCGCGTTTGCAATCGTTCGCGACAGCGAAGCCGAAGCAAGACGCGAGCTCGCGCGCATCACGCAAATGCCGCCCAAGCCGCCCAAGGGCTTCGCCAATTTCGAGCAGTGGCTCTCTGGAACGGAGCTGGAGCGAGAATTGAAGCTTCAAGAATATTCAGTTTCGAACAGGGGTTTGCGTCCCAATCTTGTTGGTACACCTGAGGAGATCAGAGAGCGCATCGAGGAATATGAAGCAGCGGGCCTTGACCTCTTGCTGCTGCAACTTAGCCCGCAAGCGGAGGAAATGGACCGTTTCGCGGCACAGGTGATCCAGCCAATGCGGGCGAAGGCGCCCGAAGTCGCCTGAGCGAAATGAAGCGCCGCTTCGACAAGATGCATGGGCTCGGCAATGATTTCGTCATTGTCGATGCACGCGAACAGCCATTCGACATCACCCCCGCCCTTGCGCGCGCGATCGCTGACCGGCGGAAGGGCGTCGGCTGTGATCAGCTCGTCCTTCTTGAACCAAGCGCTGCTGCCGATCTTAACATGCGCATCTGGAACAGCGATGGAAGCGAAGTCGGAGCGTGTGGCAACGCGACGAGGTGCGTGGTCCAGCTGACGCGCGCGACCCGCATCGCAACCGCCGGCGGAATCCTCGAGGGACGCGAGTTCGGAGCAGAGATCGAGGTCGTCTTGAACGAGCCGCGCTTTGCCTGGGACGAAATACCCCTATCCTATCCGATGGACACGAGTTCACTGCCGCTCGAGTGGGAGGAATTACGTCGCCCCTTCGCTGTCAACGTCGGCAATCCGCATCTCGTATTCTTCGTACCCGACGCTCGTCACGTACACCTTCAAAGGCTTGGACCATCGATCGAAAACGACCCTGCGTTCCCCGAGCGCATCAACGTGAACGTCGCAACCGTGTTGAACGACCGCGTGAAGCTGCGGACGTTTGAACGTGGCGCGGGAGAGACACTCGCGTGCGGAACCGGTGCTTGTGCTGCCGCCATCGCCGCCATTGCTACGCGCCGCGCGAAAACGCCGGTCCGCGTCGATATGACTGGCGGATCACTGACCGTCGATTGGCAAGCTGGCGAAGCCGTGCGCATGCGCGGTGGAGCGA
>DASRBJ010000114.1:0-4817 GCA_035653695.1 Sphingomicrobium sp. | reverse complement strand
ATCCCGCCGGAGCTCGATTATGCAAGTGTGCCTGGCCTTTCGGTGGAAATGGTCGAAAAGCTCTTAGCGTCCAAGCCAGAAACACTCGACCAAGCCTCCCGCATTCCCGGACTCACGCCAGCAGCGCTCACCGCCGTCTATGTTGCGGCGGCTCGGCGAGCGGCATGATCGAAGAGCTTGCCGCTGCTGCGCAGCGCGATGTTTCACGTGAAACAATGGACAGGCTCCAACGCTATGTCGAACTGCTGGTGGACGAGAATTCACGCCAGAATTTGGTCTCGTCGTCCACGCTCGCGAGCATCTGGCGGCGCCACATTCTGGACTCGGCGCAGCTTGTCCGCTTCGAGCCGCGCCCAGGCGCTACTTGGGTCGACGTTGGATCGGGAGCCGGACTGCCCGGAATCGTCGTCGCATGCCTCGTAAAAGGCCCGGTCACCCTGGTCGAGCCTCGGCGACTGCGTGCAGAATTTCTCCACAGGGTCTGCGAATCACTATCGCTGGACGCGAAGGTCGTGCCGACGAAGGTCGAACGCACAGAGGGAGCATATGACGTGATTACTGCACGAGCAGTTGCGCCGCTTGCGTCGCTTTTTGAGATATCCCAACATTTGTCCACAAAAAATACGGTCTGGGCGCTCCCGAAGGGGCGAACGGCTGAGCGGGAACTGGCCGAAGCGCGGTTAACGTGGCAAGGTGTGTTCCACGTGGAACAGAGCGCCACCGACGCCGATTCCAAGGTCGTCGTCGCGACGGGAGTTAGAGCAAGACGATGATCCGCATCGCAGTAGCCAACCAGAAGGGCGGGGTCGGCAAGACCACAACGGCAATTAATCTCGCGACGGCGCTCGCCGCGATCGGTTGGCGCGTGCTGCTGATCGATTTGGACCCGCAAGGCAATGCGTCAACGGGGCTTGGCGTTACTCAGGCTCAGCGGGCACGATCGAGCTACGACGTGCTAATTGGAAGTGCGGCTCCCGCGGATGCGGTTGTTGCCACGCGGGTTCCGCGCTTGGACCTGTTAGCGGCGACTGTCGACCTGTCTGGGGCTGAAGTCGAAATGGTCGGTCTTGGCGACCGTGCGCATCGCCTCGACAAGGCCCTCGCGGCAACCCCCATTGGTCGCTGGGATATTTGTCTGATCGACTGCCCTCCGTCGCTTGGCCTTTTGACGGTCAACGCACTTGTTGCAGCTCGGCACTTGCTCGTGCCCCTGCAATGCGAATTCTTTGCCCTGGAGGGGCTCAGTCAGCTTTTGCAGACCGTCGAGCGAATTCGCGTTGCCTTCAACCCCGAACTTTCGATCCTCGGAGTGGCGCTGACGATGTTCGATCGTCGCAATAACCTATCTCAAGCAGTCTCCGAAGATGTTCGCGCATGCCTCGGCAGCGCCGTGTTCGATACCGTGGTCCCTCGGAATGTTCGTCTGTCCGAAGCGCCCAGTCATGGACTCCCGGCATTGATCTACGATCTCAAATGTCCTGGCTCGGAAGCATATGTGCGCCTCGCTCGGGAGTTGATTGGCCGTCTTCCACAGCTGGCCGTGGCAGCATGAGTGTTGAGCGGCCCGCCAAGGGGCTAGGGATGGGACTCCAGGCGCTTCTCGGGGATACCGCTCGTCCCGCGCCGCCTGGACTGAACGAACCGGCCCAGTCGCGCGGAGGCGTTCGCGAGGTGGAGATCGCGCGAATACACCCCAATCCCGAGCAGCCACGCGTCCAGTTTGACGAGGAAGCGCTCGAGGAACTCGCGCAGTCGATCCGCGACCGCGGCGTCCTTCAGCCAATCCTGCTTCGTGCCGTCGGCGATGATTTCATGATCATTGCTGGCGAACGACGCTGGCGTGCCGCGCAGCGTGCGCGGCTCCATTCAATTCCGGCAATCGTCCGCGAGATTGACGAGTCCACCACCGCCGAGCTTGCCCTGATCGAGAATATTCAGCGGTTGGATCTTAACCCGCTCGAGGAGGCGGAAGGTTACCGCCAACTGATCCAGCGACACGGTCACACCCAAGACGACGTTTCGAAGATTGTTCACAAGTCGCGTAGCCACGTGGCTAACCTATTGAGATTGCTCGATTTGCCCCAATTCGTGCGGCAAGCGCTAATGAAGGGCGAGATCAGCATGGGTCATGCGCGTGCGGTTGCTACGGCCGACGACCCGGAGGCGCTCACGAAGGAGATCATCGCCCGTGGTTTGTCGGTAAGACAGGCGGAGGATCGCGCGCGCCGAGAAAAATCCGTGTCCGGCGCTAGCGCCGCTGTCGGCCGTTCAGGCGCAAACGACGGCGCAAAGCCCATGGATGCCGATTTGGGCGCACTTGAGCGGCAGCTTGGCGATATCCTCGGGCTCAGGGTTCAAGTGAACCACAGGGGCGCTGGAGGAGCGGTGACCCTCCATTATTCCAACTTGGACCAGTTGGATATGATCTGCCAGCGCCTAAGCGGCGAGCCTATCTGATTTAAAGCCTGCGCGCTTTACGGGCGATTGCAAAGAGTTCTTCTCCAAGGCTCTCGCGCTCCGGGACGGTTGAGAAAACAAGCGCCCGCTCGAGTTTTCCCGCCCGTGCGGCCATCCTTGCCAGATCGGCAGCGTTCCATTTTACGAGCATCTGCTGAACTACAAGCTTGTCCTTCCAGAACAGAGCTTTACCCAGTGACGCCATGACGGCATCAATGCGCTCTCCTCGTTCCACTCTGGCGCGCGCCGGTGCAAGCATGAGAAGCCGCCGTTGTAACGACCTCAGGATTGGGATCGCGTCGTTTCCCGAAGCCGGGAGCTTGGCAAGCTCGTCATAAAGCCGGTCAGTTTCTCCGGTCAGAGCAAGGTCGGCGAGCTTTTGTAAGTCGCCCTCCGAACTGTCGACGCCGACATCATCGACCGCTTCCGTTTCTAGTTCCTTGGGGCTGTGCGGCGATGCATCAACATAGATGGCGAGCTTCTGCAGTTCTTGGGTGACGATCGCCTGATCATTATCGGCCGCATGAGCGAGACGAGCCGCGACCGGCGGGCTGATCTTCAAGCCGAACCGACGGCCGATTTCGATGACCATCCGCTCCGCATCCTGCCCTTCGGGTACATAGGATGCATGGGCCAGGGCGTGTGGCGAGCCCTCCGCAACCTTCAGGAGTGCCGAAGTTTTGGTCAGCACACCGCTGATCGCAGCCACGACATTCTCGGGTCTCGGGCCTTCCAGAAGAGCGGCGAGGCCGCCTTCAATGTCCTTTGTTGCTGGGTCGATCCATACAACCCTCCTGCCACCAAACAAACTCATTGCGGCGGCCTCGTCGACTAGCAGCGCGGGATCTGACTTTATGCTGCTCGAACTGACGAGGTGCTTCGTGGCGCCCAAGGAATCGGTGAGGCGCATGGCGAGTCCGCGCGATTGCGCTTCGTCGGGACCGTGAAACAGATAAAAGCGAATGTTTGGATCGGGGCGCTCGATCGAACGTCCGATCGTTGTCCGCGTCGACTTCACTTCGCTTTCGTACGCGACGCGAACAGCGCCACTCGCGCAGTGATCTGATCCGCGACCGTCTCCGAGAGGTTTTCGAGTGCCGTTTGCTCCGCGGCAACCGTCGCATATTCGGAGCTGACGATATCGAGCGTAGCATCCGAGCCGGCGGTCGCATCAAGAACGACCATGCCGTTGCGAAGATCGACAAGTTGAAAACGTGCTCTAAGAGTCCGACGCTCCTGCGTTGCTGCTTGGTCGCTCCGGACGCCGAACGTTGTAATATTATCGTCAAGCGTAACATCGAGCCGAAATGCCGCGGCTTCGGTTTCGCCTTCGCCAAAACGTTCGACGAGCTTGTTGCGAACGAGCCAACCTGCTTGGCCTGGGATCGGCGAAATGGTGACCGTCCCCAATGTGGTAGCAACCGCACCGACTGCTCCCCCGCTATAAAGCGGGCGCAGTCCGCAGCCGCCGAGCGCAAACAGCATCAGGACTAATACGGCCCGCCCCATCATGCGACGATGTTTACCAGCCGATCGGGAACATAGATCACTTTACGTGGCAATGCCCCGGCGAGCTGCCGCTGCACCTTGTCGGACGCCAAGGCGAGCGCTTCCGCCCCCGCTCGGTCGAGCCCTCTCGGCGCGTCCAACGTATCACGCAACTTGCCGTTTACTTGGACTGCTAGCGTTACCTGCTCGTCCACCAGCATTGCTTCGTCGAAGCGCGGCCATGGCGCATCGGCTATCATGCTCGTCTCGCCCAGTTGCGCCCAGCACTCTTCAGCAAGATGCGGCGCGGCTGGGGCAGCAAGCAATATGAGAGTTCGTATTGCCTCATGCCGCGCGGCCGAAGGCTTTGCTTTCTCGATTGCCGTCGTCAGCTCGTAGAGCTGCGCCACTGCCTTGTTGAACTGAAGATTCTCAACGGCGTCGCTAACGGCAGCGATCGTGCGATGAAGCTTGCGCGTGAGCCCCTGGTCGTCACCCTCTGCGGGCACACTTCCGATTGCTAGTCGCCAAACCCGCTGAACGAATCGCGACGCTCCCTCGATCCCCGCCTCTGACCACTCGAGATCGCGCTCGGGCGGACTGTCCGAGAGCATGAACCAGCGCACCGCGTCCGCTCCATATTTCGCAAGGATTGGTTCGGGATCGATGGTGTTGCGCTTCGACTTGGACATTTTCTCGACGCGACCCTTGGTGACCGGTTCGCCGCTCTCGATATGCACCCAGTCGTCTCCGTCCCAAGTCACTTCGTTTGGACTGAGCCAGCTCCCGTCGCCGGCACGGTATGTCTCGTGGGTAACCATTCCCTGTGTGAAGAGGCCCTTGAACGGTTCAGTCACCGAGATCCGTTCGAG
>DASRBJ010000113.1:0-9572 GCA_035653695.1 Sphingomicrobium sp. | reverse complement strand
AATTCCTTCTTGACCCGAACGCAGCGCAATGCGCGCGGTTTCCGCCGCGATGCGGGTTGCCCATTGGCGCATGCCTGTTATAGGCCGCCGTCCTTTCAGGCGTCCGCGCGGGCGTGGCGAAATTGGTAGACGCGCTGGATTTAGGTTCCAGTGGGAAACCGTGGGGGTTCGAGTCCCTCCGCCCGCACCACGTTCACGCAGGGCAGTCAGGTGACTGTCGAGCATGAATGTAGCGCGGCGTGCGATGATCTAGATACTTCAGGATAGGCACAGTGACTACCAAGACCGTCGAGACCGAGAACCATGGCCTGAAGCGCGCCTTCATGCTGACTATACCAGCGCAAGACATCGAAGCCCGCGTCGAGCAGGAAGTGAAGCGGATTGCTCCGCAAATCCGCATGCCTGGGTTTCGTCCCGGCAAGGTGCCGCCGAACCTCATCCGCAAGATGCATGGCGAGAGCCTTCGCGGCGATGCACTTCAAGGCGCAGTGCAGGATAGCGTGCAGCAGCTCCTCGCCGACCAAAAGATCCGTCCTGCACTCCAGCCGCAGGTTGAGCTCGACGAGGGCTACTCGCCGGGAAAGGACGCGGAAGTACGCGTCAGTCTTGAAGCTCTTCCAGAAGTTGGAGCTCCGCAGATCGATGATCTGAAGCTCGAACGATTGTCCATCGACGTTGATGATGCTGCGTTGGATAAGCAGCTCGAACAGCTCGCAAAGCAGAACAAGCACTGGGAAGATGCAGCCAAGAAGCATGCTGCACAGATTGGCGATCTCGTCGTCATGGACTTTGAAGGTAAAGTCGACGGAACGCCGTTCGAGGGCGGCAAGGGCGAGGACATGTCAATCGAGTTGGGCTCGGGGCAGCTCATTCCCGGCTTTGAAGATCAGCTAGTCGGCTCGAAGGCGGGCGACAGGCGTGAGGTCAACGTGACCTTCCCGGACGATTATCCAGCGGAGAATCTCAAAGGAAAGAAGGCCACGTTTGATGTCACGGTAAAGGGCGTCAAGACCGCGGGCGAGGCAAAGGTCGACGAGGATTTTGCGAAGTCGCTCGGCTTGAAGGACCTTGAGCAGCTAAGAGGGCTCATCAGGAGCCAGCTGGAACAGGAGCTCAATGCTCTTACCCGCACCCACATGAAGCGGCAGTTGCTCGACCAGCTGGCGGCGCGTCATGACTTCGAAGTCCCAGAGTCGATGGTTGAAGCCGAATACCAGAACATCATCGCGCAGCTTCGCCACGAAGCGAGCCACGAAGAAGATCCCGCTGCGGCACTCCAGGAGATCGAATCGGACGCGGCCGAGTATCGCAACATAGCGGTTCGGCGCGTGCGCCTTGGACTACTCCTCTCGGAAATTGGTGCGGCGAACGGAGTTAATGTGACGGAGCAGGAAATGAACCGGCTCATCATGCAGGCGGCTTCCCAATATCCAACCAAGGACCGGGAGAAGTTCATCCGTTACATCCAGCAAGAGCCCATGGCCGCTGCGCAGCTTCGTGCTCCACTTTATGAAGACAAGGTGGTGGACTTTCTCTTTGCCCGTGCGGCCATCACGGATCGCAAGGCGACACGCGAGGAGGTAGAGGCTGACCTTGAATCCGAGGAAGGGCATGTTCACGGCCCCGGGTGCGGGCATGACCACGATCATGCCCCCAAGCCCAAGGCGGCCAAGAAAGGCACGTCCAAGGCGCCGAAGACTGCCGCGACGGACGAACAAGCGCTCGTAAAGGACGGCGAGGCATCCAAGGGCACCAAAGCCAAGAAGAGCGATTCGCCCAAGAAGAGCGAATCGCCCAAGAAGGATGCTGACAAGGCTGACTCGAGGCCCAAGGCAACGAAGAAGGCGCCCGCGAAGAAGGGCTGACGAGCTATAGCAATCGAGCTGATTTCGGAGGATTTCGACAGCGCGCTCGAACGGCTGTTGTCCTCTGGGTTTCGGCTCGATTCGATCTATCCCGCGGATAAGCCGCTTAGCGCCGAGCTGTCGCGCGGCGATGAACGCGTGCATTTGAAAACGCCCGGCGCTCAGCTCGTGCCCGACCGATTGCCACCATTCACGCCGGAGATGGTGTTGACCAGAGCCGATGCTCCGCCCGCGAAGGGGAGGGCGGGCATGTCGTACCGCGACCTCATTCCAAGCCGCCTTGGCGGACGATACATCGCTTCACACATTATTGTCGGTCCGGGCGGGCAAGTTGCCGACTGGGTCCACTACCATCGAGTGACCCTTCAGCTGATCTATGTTCGCAAAGGCAGCGTGCGAGTGGTGTACGAAGACCAGGGCGACCCTTTTGAAATAAGCGAGGGCGATCTCGTCGTTCAGCCACCACTTATCCGCCATCGCGTGCTCGAGTGCTCGTCCGGCGCAGAGGTCATTGAGCTCAGTGCACCGGCCTTGCATGAGACCGTCGCCGATCACGAGCTTGTGTTGCCCAATAGGCGACGAAGGCGTCTGTTTGGCAACCAACGTTTCCTATGGCACCGCGCTGCTGCGACACGCTGGACGGTATGGAACGGCGCCGAAGCCCAAGAAAGTGCAGCGCTGCTGGCAACGGCTCGACTTGCGGACGTACGAACCATTCGTCGAGGTCGGGCTTCGACGCTTGATGTTCCAGCGCATGATGGGGAACTCGTCTTCGCCTTCATTCTCGAAGGGCGGGGACTCGTGAATGGCACAAGTCTCGGTCGCGCCGATGCTTTCGTCATGCCCCCGAGTTTGCCTTGGTCAATCAACGATATGACCGAAGATTTCAGAATGCTTCACATAACGACGGCGCCGCTCGACGGCGCTGCGTGATCCCTTCTATAGCGCGGGTATTTCTGCCGAGGGGGCTTAATTGAAGCAACGTCCGTCACCGCGAATTGCCGTTCTGCTGCCCTGCTACAATGAAGAGGCTGCAATTGGCGCGACCGTCGCCGGATTTCGCGCAGCGCTCCCCGATGCGACGGTTTACGTCTACGATAACAATAGCATCGACCGGACCCGTGCGATTGCCGCCGAGGCGGGTGCGATCGTCCGCACCGAGCGGCAGCAGGGCAAGGGCCACGTCGTTATGCGCATGTTCGCTGATGTCGACGCCGACGTATATGTCATGGCTGACGGCGATCTCACCTACGATCCGACGGCCGCACCGGCAATGGTTGACATGCTGATCAGCGAGCAGCTCGACATGGTGGTCGGGACGCGCCGGCACGAGGAAAGCCACGCCTACCGGGGCGGGCATATCATCGGAAACAGGATTTTTACTGGGCTACTAGCCGGCCTCTTCGGTCGCACCTTCAGCGACATCTTCTCTGGCTATCGTGTCTTTTCGCGCCGCTTCGTGAAGAGTTTTCCCGTTATCTCGTCGGGCTTTGAGATCGAGACCGAGATTAGTGTGCATGCACTCGAGCTCAAGATGCCAGTGGGCGAGCTCGAGACGGCTTATGCTGCACGCCCTGAAGGATCTCAGTCGAAGCTATCCACCTATTCCGACGGGTGGCGGATCCTGCGCACGATCATGACGCTCTACCGCGTCGAGCGACCGGCTCTCTATTACGGTCTCGTTGGCGCACTCTTGACTGCAATCGCACTTGCGCTCGCTGCACCGCTTGTCGTCACTTATGTGCACACGGGGCTCGTCCCGCGGTTTCCAACGGCGATTCTCGTGACCGGCATCATGATCATTGCTGTTCTTTGCTTCTTTGCCGGTCTCATTTTGGACACGGTGACGAGGGGCCGGCGCGAACTTCGAAGGACGGCATACCTCTCGCTGGAGGCTCCAGCTTACGAATCTCGCGACGCGCAGCCGTCGGCGCGCGCGTCGGCCTGAAGCGCGCGCAGTCCGAGCCGCGCACGTGCCGAGGATTGTTGGTTATCCACGGTGAAGTCGCGCCAAGGCTCGCGCCCGCTTGAACCTTGGTCGTTTCGCGCCGATGTAAGATGCCTATGCAACAAAGGATCCGTTTCCCGTGATTGATCATCAGGACATTGTTTCGCAACTCGTCCCAATTGTTATCGAACAGTCGAACCGGGGCGAGCGCAGCTTCGACATCTATTCGCGGCTGCTGCGCGAGCGGATCGTCTTCATCACGGGTGCGATTGAGGACCATATGGCCTCTCTCGTGACGGCTCAGCTGCTGTTTCTTGAGTCCGAAAACCCCAAGAAAGACATTTTCATGTACATCAACAGCCCTGGCGGTGTGGTTACGGCCGGGCTCGCGATCCACGACACCATGCAATATATCCGACCGAAGATCAGCACAGTGTGCATCGGGCAGGCTGCGTCGATGGGAAGCTTCCTGCTCGCAGCGGGCGAGCCGGGAATGCGCGTCGCTCTCACCAACAGTCGAATCATGATTCACCAGCCGTCCGGCGGCGCACAGGGAATGGCGGCTGACATCGAAATCCAGGCGCGTGAAATCTTGAGAATGCGTCAGCGGCTCAATGAGCTTTACGCAAAATACACGGGGCAGCCTCTCGAGGAGATCGAGAAGGCCATGGACCGTGACAAGTTTCTCGAGGCCGACGAAGCGAAGGCATTTGGGCTGATTGACGAAGTCTTCGACAAGCGCCCGGAGGCTGGCGAGGACGGCGGAACCGGCGCGGGGGACGTTACGCCGGCCTGATCATCGATTACTGATGAGCTGCGGTCGGATGAGCTGGGTGCACTGCATCCAGCTTGAGACCGTAATCGGCAAATACCGCTTCGACGTTAGGGTCCTCGCGAATGGCGCGTTCGCGGTCAGTGCGGGCACGAGCGTCATCTCCCTTTCGCGCATAGGCGAGGGCTCGACCCATGTACGACGTAGCGGAAGCTCGTTTTGCGATTGCTCGGTCATACAGCGCAATTGCTTCGTCGAACTTACCGAGACGTAGCTTTACGAATGCGAGACTATCGATTGCCGGTGCGTAATCCTGGTTGATGTGCAACGCAGCGTTGCAATCAAGCGCCGCGGACTCGAGTAGGATCCCGGCCGAAGCTTTACCCCAACAAATCTCGTTGAGCTCGGTCGCGGTAAGGGCGCTCCTACGCCAGTCGTTAAGCAGCCGTTCTGCCTCCGACTTGCGCCCCATCCTGTAGAGGATCAGCGCTCGCCCCAATGAAAGCGGCGACTGGCCGCGAACCGTTCGCATCGCCTGCTCGTAAACAGCGAGTGCGGAATGGAGATCACCGCGACTTGCAATCAATTGAGCCTTTGCTGCGAGCGCGCCTGAATCGGTTGGCTCCAACTTCAGCGCTGCATCGAGATCGGCCATCCGGCCATTGTAATCCGATGGTGCTCGAATCGCAGCTCGCGCAATGTAGAGCGAAGGATCGGGCTTGAGCGCCAGCGCGTGCGCGAATGCATCAATCGCTTTGCTCTCGAGCCCGGCACGCGCATAGGCTTGTGCGACCGAAACCCAGGCAGCGGCCGCTGTGATCGCATTATCTTTAATGAAGCGATCTTGCTCATTCGTGGCACTTTCGGCTTGCCCGCTTCGCGCAAGAAGCTCGAGGCGGATCAAGCGAAGTTCACCCCACGTGGGATTCTTCTTCAAGGCAAGATCGGTGTCCGAGAGTGCTTCTTGCTGGCGGCCGAGCTGGTATTCACAGATTGCACGATGTCCGATCGCGAAACCGCTGTCGGGATCGCTTTTCAACGACTTTCCATAGGCGTCCACCGCGCTTGAATAGTCGCCCGCGATTTCAGCCTTGAGTGCCAATGCACGTAGCGCGACGGCGTTATCAGGATCGCTTTTTAGGACAGTGTCGATCGCCTTGGATGCGTCATCAAATTTTCTCAACCAGACATAGGCAATTGCCTGATCCGCAAGCGCAGCCTTGTTTTGGGGATCGAAAGACAATGCCTTGGTGAAATCCGACAAGGCTTCAGCAAACTTACCGTAATCAAGGTAAAGATTACCGCGACGCAAATATTCGGCGGCAGATCCGGGCACGCTATCGGCAACTGCCTTGAGATCGTTCGGAGTGGGGGTGTAGTCGGTGACTATTCGTAGATAGACGTCATCGTCGTTTAGTCCCTTGAGGCGCGCTGCGGCGGCAACTGCATCCTTGTACGCTACCTCCTGCGCAATCGAGCGCTCGCTCGACTGAACGACGACGTCATTGCCCTCGATTGTCGCGTTTCGCGAGTATTCGACACCCGCTAGCGTTTCGTGGACCGGTGCGGGAAGCTTTTGTTGCGCGGCAAAGCCGGCGGGCAAATGAATTTTGACCCTAGTCAGGCTGTAACTTGGATAGGTTGTTGCAAAAGGCGCATCATGGAACGGCCCGGGTGGCCGATCGAAATCGGGATTGTAGGCGACGGAAGTTCCCGGGACGTAAAGCCATCCTTCCCTCCAGTTCAGCTTTGCCGACCCGTTCTCGACAATCGTAAGAGTGTGCTCAGTCTTGTCGAAGGTGATGTTCGATGCGGTCGGCGTGAACGCGTCGAAATATTTCTCCGCGTCTTGATGGAGCCATTGATCGCGCTGTGCGGAACTCAGCTGAGCATTGACCGAATTGAGATATGTCGCCGCATCGTCTCGATAGGTTGAGCTGATCTTGATCGTGGCCGGTGCGAACGCTCCGCCACGCGCATCGACGTCAATTGCCGTTTCGAATTGAGCGACCTTGTAGGGCGCGGGGACAAGGTGGACGAGAGAGGCATCGGGGACGAGCGGAAGGCCCCAGCCGAAGTTTGGGATCTCGATCTCTGCAAGATTGGAGTCGCCGGTCCTAGTTCCGTCCAGCCAATAGTCCTTCGAGCCAATGTGCGCCCGCACCAGCACGTGGTTGAAAAGCCCGATCATGGGGAGGCGTTCACCGATAGCATCGCCGATCTTCGTATTGACCATGACGGCTTCCGCAGGGATCTGCAGTTCGTGGAGAATTGCGAGGATCAGCGCTGTCTTGGCCTTGCAATCCCCGAAGCGGCGCGACCAAGTAGTCTCAGCCGAAGCAGGGACGTATCCACCTTGGCCCATCAACAATGCGACGTAACGGACTCTATTTTGGACAAGAGCCAGTGCTTGTTCGGCACGCTTCACCGGGTCGGCCGACGATTTTCTGATGCTTTCAACCTCGTCACGAAGCGGTCCCGACGGCGGAACGATAGCCGCCTCGTCGTAAAGCGGCTTCATGAGCGCGGCAGCTTCGCTCCAGGAACGGAAATCGGTCGCTTCGCCCATTCGTCCAACGGCGAAGCGGACCGGTGCGCCCTTTGGGGCGATCACCGGCTCAGTGTCATGCATCGTCAAATCGTATGTTCGTCGATTGCCTGCTGAGACCTGCAGTGGCGAAGGCAATTCGCCGGTTTTCTGGATTCGGACCGCAAGATTCGAGGGCCAGGTAAGACGCGCATGGGCAAGCGCGATCTGTGCATCGGCCCAACTCGCGAACGTGGTCTCAACATGGCCTTTCAGCACGGGATCGGCATGTTCGTCGGTCGTCTCGAGAACGACGATGTCTCCTTCTTGCAGACCTTCCGGCTGGATATTTGCGGTCAACACTCCGTCGAGGGTCGCGAGATCAAGATCGGTTTCTCGCCGCATGGTCGTGAATTTCTGGCCCGAGGCGAGCACGTCGATAGCTTGGCTTCCTCGGCGTATTTCGAGCCGGTGGACGGTGATAGTATCCGTTGCTGGGTTCCAGGAGAGCGACAGGTTGCCTGCGGCAAGCCCCTCCGGTTTTTGGATCTTGAAGGCCACTTTTGAGTAGGTGCTGATCTTTCCGGGCTCGAATAAGGTTTGCTGGTCGTGCAACAGCAGCGCAGCCGGGAGATCTTTCGTCTTGTCCGGCGCAACCGGAACCGACTGGGGCACAATCCAGTCTGGTGCTGAACCGAATTTCAAGGCGTCAGCCGCGTAAAGTGGCGATGCCGACGACAACGCTCCAAATAGGAGCACGGCATAGAAACGCTTCACAAGATCCCCCTGACCGAGCCATCTTATGATGCCAGATTGATCCTGATCAACAAGGCTTCCGAAACAACAGGCGAAGTGGTCTGCGCCGAACCGGGACTTCATATTCTTGATGTTCTCATCTTGTTCTATCAGAACAAAGTGGGTACAAGGAGTTTTCCACAGGCGGCCACGGGGTGCCGTCGATTGACGCTTGAACGGAGACGGGGGACATGGCAGCGCAACTGAAAATCATCGGAAACTCAGTGGAAGCTCCAAACATGGACCGTCAGAAGGCGCTTGAGGCGGCGCTCGCCCAGATCGACCGCGCATTCGGCAAGGGCTCCGCGATGAAGCTCGGAAGCCGTGAAAAGATCGAGATAGAGACGATTTCGACGGGGAGCCTCGGTCTTGACATTGCTCTTGGCGTCGGCGGCTTGCCTCGTGGTCGTATCGTCGAAATTTATGGCCCCGAAAGTTCGGGCAAGACGACGCTCGCCTTGCACGCGATCGCGGAAGCACAACGCAACGGTGGCACTGCTGCATTTGTCGACGCGGAACATGCGCTCGATCCCGTCTACGCAAAGAAGCTTGGGGTCGATATCGATGAACTCATCGTTTCGCAGCCCGACACGGGCGAGCAGGCGCTCGAGATCGTCGATACGCTCGTGCGCTCCAACGCAATCGACGTTCTCGTTGTAGACTCGGTCGCGGCGCTGGTCCCGCGCGCGGAGATCGAGGGTGAGATGGGCGACAGCCATGTCGGTCTCCAGGCCCGGCTCATGAGCCAGGCGCTGCGCAAGCTTACCGGATCGATAAGCCGATCGCGCTGCATGGTCATCTTCATCAACCAGGTGCGAATGAAGATCGGCGTCATGTACGGGAATCCTGAAACGACAACCGGCGGAAATGCACTGAAGTTCTACGCATCGGTGCGGCTCGACATTCGGCGAACCGGTCAAATCAAGGATCGCGACGACATCGTCGGCAATACGACGCGCGTCAAAGTCGTGAAGAACAAGGTCGCGCCGCCGTTCAAGCAGGTGGAATTCGACATCATGTACGGCGAGGGCGTCTCGAAGGTCGGAGAGATCCTCGATCTTGGAGTAAAGGCCGGGCTGATCGAGAAGTCCGGTGCCTGGTTTAGCTATGACTCGGTGCGGATTGGCCAGGGTCGCGAAAACGCGAAATCCTACCTGAAGCAGAACCCGGAGGTCGCGGCGCGGATCGAGAAGGCAATTCGCGGAAAGACCGAAGAGGTCGGTGAAGCGCTGATGGTCGGCATCGAGGCCGACGAGGAAGTCGCCGTTGAATAGGGTACGCTTGCTTGGTGCGTGAATGGACACCCGCGCTCGATCTCTCCGCGGCTCCCATTTGCTAGGGAATTTCGGACGCCTCGCGCATTACGAGCGTTCGAGGTGCCATTGGCGCAAAAAGACGCCGCGGTTCGGTTAGAGCCACGCAGCCAAAGCCGATGACGGCGCAGGCTGCTGTACCAACGACGAAGGGGATTGGCGTCCCGTTGAATGCACCACCGATGACAAAACCGATTGCTGCTCCGGCAATCGTCCAGATCACGCCCTGCACCGACGACGCCGTTCCGGCAATTGCCGCCATATTGGTCATTGCAAGAGTGCTGAGGTTCGCGGATGTGAACGCGAAGCAGCACATGGTTAGTGCCTGGAGAACGATGAAGCTCGCAAGGCT
>DASRBJ010000112.1:0-3551 GCA_035653695.1 Sphingomicrobium sp. | reverse complement strand
GGTCAATCTAGGGACGCATGAACTCGGAAGCGCCTTCGTCAACGGTTCTGGAAGCATAGCCATCAACAAGGTTGTCGGCTTGAGCTTTAGTCTTGTCGCGCAAGGATCGGCCGCCGCGCAAATCGATGATGCCCAGGCAGACCAAATGAGCGTCATTCTTGCCGGAACGGCGAGCGCGAAACTTGCCGGGCGCGTGAAACGTCTCACCGCGATTGTTCGGGGACTCGGCGTGCTTGACGCATCGAAACTCGTGTCTCCCGAGGATCACCTGACCGCGGAAGGGCCGGCAACGATCGATGCCGTCGCAGCGCAATCGGCTCAGGTCGATGCGTCCGGCCCGGCGACGATCAGGCTTGCTGGCGCACCCTCATGCGATCTTCACGTCAGCGGCTCAACGACCGTCAGCGGCTGCAAATAGACTCGAGCAATCGGCCGGCGCCTCGCAACCGAGATGGCGCCGCGAACGTTCTTCTTCCGAGCGGCTACCAAAGGGAGAGGAACCATGTATCTCGGCATCGGCGGCATCATCTTGCTGATCATCATTCTCTATATTCTGTTCCGCTAGGACGAGCATAATTCAAACGAGGGCGAGCGCGGCTAGCCGACCGTAGAGCTCTGCTGGCAGGTCGGCGAGACCGCTCTCTCCCGCGTCGATAACAGGGCGGTCCATCTCCAAATATCGCCAGCCCTGGTGCGCACGCCGCGCAATCGGTGAAACCATCGTGAGCTCCGCCGAGCAGACGATATCGATTCGACCGTCTTCGCGATCCTCGAACCGGAGTATCTGCTGGCAGGCCACCAGCCGGTGTTTTACGATCCAATAAAGTGAACCACCAACGAGCTCCGCGGAACGCTTCGGCCGCATCCTCGTCGCAATGCGCACTTCACCGTTCGAGCTACGGCTTGCCATGCGCTTCTGGAGCGCTCCAACGTCATTACAGGCGAAAGCGACTTTGGTTAGATGAAGCGTCGACACGCGGACCGATTTGGGCGTGGCGGCGCGGCGGTCAAGCTCAATGGACGTGAAATAGAGTTGCAAGACCCAGCAGCGAGAAGAAGCCCATGCAATCGGTCATCGTCGTCACAAAGATCGTCGAAGTGACAGCGGGGTCGAGCCGAAATTTTTCAAGCGCAAGCGGGATGAGCACTCCCGAAAGACCCGCGTTGATACTGTTGATCAACATCGCGGCGAAGAGGATCAGCGACAGGCCGGTGTCGTGATACCAAAGCTCGCAGCCGAGCGCCATCAGCACACCAAGGCCCATCCCGTTCGCAAGTGCTATCGCCCACTCACGCCCGATTGCGCGCCAGGTATTTGACGAGGTGAGCTGGTTCGTCGCGAGCGCTCGGACGGTGACCGCCATTGTCTGTGTTGCCGCGTTTCCTCCCATTCCGGAAACGATCGTCATCAGCGCCGAAAGGGCAACCAGCCGTTCGATTGTTCCAGAGAAACTCGCAATCACCGAGGCGGCAAGAATAGCCGTAACGAGGTTGACCAGGAGCCACCACATGCGCGTGCGGATGGTGCTGAATAAAGGTGCGTTGATGTCGCCTTCGAACGCTCCAGACAGCCGCAAGACGTCCTGTCCCGCTTCCTCCTGGATGATATGCACGATGTCATCGACCGTGATCATGCCGACGAGACGCCCGGATTCGTCCGTCACGGCTGCCGAGACGAGCGCATATTTCTGGAACCGGAGCGCCACGTCCTCCTGGTCCATGTCGACCGGGATCAACGTTTGCTCGCGCTGCATGATGTCGCTGACCTGGCGGGTCCGCGGCGTGCGCAGGATTGTCGAGAGCTTGCAGGTGCCTACCGGGTGGTGGTCAGGGCTGACTACAAACACTTCCCAGAAGTCGGTCGGGAGATCGGCAGTCGAGCGTAAGTAATCGATGACCTGGCCGACCTTCCAATGTTCCGGGACAGCGCAAAGGTCACGCTGCATCAACCGGCCAGCCGATTCTTCTGGATAACTTAGCGCCTCTTCGACCGCGGCGCGGTCGTCGGGTTCCATTGCACGGAGCACCGCCTGCTGCTCATCGCGATCAAGATCTTCGATGAGCGCGACGGCATCGTCCGTCTCAAGCTGGCCCGCGATGTCCGCGACCTGCTGGGGCTCCAGCTCATCAAGCAAGCCCTCGCGAACATAATCGTTCATCTCGGCAAGCACGTCTGGACTGACGATACCGGCAAGAGCTTTGACGAGCCCTTCGCGTTCGTCGCTTGCCGCGAGTTCGATCAGGTCGGCAACATCGGCCGGATGCAGCGGACGAACGAGCTGCCGTGCGGTCTCGTCGTCGCCGGCGTCCACGGCATCGAGAACCTTGTCGACAAACTCGGGACGGAGCCGAGTTTCGTCGTCCATTATTGAATTGGCCGTCGAATCCTCCGGCGGAAGCGCGGCGGTCTGGTCGTTTTCGGCCATGTCGCCCTCCTCACTTTGACCCGGTTCGGCTCTCCTATGGTCGCTGCCGCTCTGGCGCAACCACTTCACCGACCCTAAATCGCGCTCCTTTCGATCTTATGACGGAGTTCACTCAATGGCTGACGGCGATCGCCTCACTCTTTCCCTCTCGACCGGCGGCGACGTCGTGATCAAGCTTCGGCCGGACCTTGCTCCTGGCCACGTTCAGCGGATAAGCGAACTTGCAAACAGTGGCTTTTATGACGGGATCGTCTTCCATCGGGTGATCCCGGGCTTCATGGCGCAGGGCGGCGACCCCACCGGGACCGGCTACCATGGGTCGGACAAGCCGAACCTCAAGGCCGAATTCTCGAACGCGTCGCACAAGCGCGGTGTGGCATCGATGGCGCGATCGCAGGACCCCAACAGCGCAAACAGCCAGTTCTTCATCGTGACGGAGGACTCCCCCTTTCTTGACCGCCAGTACACCGTCTGGGGCGAAGTTGAGAGCGGGATGGAGTATGTTGATGCTCTTCCAGTCGGCGAGCCGCCGCGCGAACCGGGTCGCATTGTGAAGGCGACGGTCTCCAAGGCTTGAAGAAACTTGCGCTCGTAACTGGCGCCTCGGCTGGGCTTGGCGTCGAATTTGCACGTCAGCTCGCCGAGCGCGGCTACTCGCTCGTGCTTGCGGCGCGCCGGCGGGATCGGTTGGAACGACTTGCGCGCGAACTCGGTGATGCACGTGCCGTGGCGATAGACCTCTCGGGGAAGGATGCTGCGGCCAAGCTCTTCGCGAATATCGTGGAGGCAGGCGAGGAACTCGACCTGCTCGTCAACAATGCCGGAGCCGGGTTGATCGGCGCCTTCGCTGCGCTCGAACCTTCGCGCCAGCGCCAAATGATCGATCTTAATATTGGCGCACTGGTTGACCTCTGCCGTGCAGTCGCGCCGACAATGATCGCGCGCCGCTCGGGAGGGATAATCAACGTCGCCTCGACTGCCGCCTTTCAGCCGGGGCCGAAGATGGCCGTATACTTCGCGACGAAGGCGTTCGTCCTATCATTCACCGAAGCACTGCACGAAGAACTGAAGCCCCACGGCGTTAGTGTTTCATGCCTTTGTCCAGGCCCCACCCGAACGGAGTTC
>DASRBJ010000111.1:0-2357 GCA_035653695.1 Sphingomicrobium sp. | reverse complement strand
GACCGTATTGAATCCGGCGGCCAGGAACAATGCGGCGAGCAGGCCGCCGAGCGCTCCGGCTGCACCGAAATCGATCTGAAATGCCCCCTCGGGAACTGGACACTCGATAAGCGAAATGAGGGTGCCCGATGAAGAAGCCAGGACAGCCGGCGCAACCGTCAGGGCCCGAAGAGGGGAAGTCGAGCGTTGGACGGCTCAGCGCAAAGGTCGCGATCGCCCTGGATTTGCTCAAGGGCAAGATCTCCGTTCCGCAAGCCAGCCGCAAGTATGGCTTCACGCAGGCCGAGTTCCGCGAGTGGGCTGAAGAGTACCATCATGGCGGCGCCGATGCACTCAAGGTCAACAAAAAGGGCCTAGAGGCCGAGTATCGCGCTGAGGTCAAGCGGCTGCAAGCGAAGATTGGCGAGCTCGTGATGGATACGCAAGGAGGCGATGCGGCCTTTCAGTTCGGTCGATCCGACGCTACACGGCTCTCTGCTCGACGACGATGGCCTAAAGCCGTCTGCCGAGTGCTGGGTGTCACTCGCAGCACCGCATATTACCGCGAACAACGTATTTGGGCTATCGACTGGTTTGCAGCAAGGGTGTACCTTGCCGCATATCCCTGAGCAAAACGGCGTGGCCGAATCCTTCATGGAGAGGTCGAAGCTTGAGCCCCTATGGCAAATACCGGTTCGAGACGTACAAGGAGCCGAGGGCGACGGTCCCGCCTTCGGCTACCCTGCCGGTCGAATGGCGCCGCCGACAAGCCGAATTAAGCGCCCAACCTGTCCAGAAACCGCGGGGTCATCTCAAGGGTCAGCAAGCAAG
Source organism: Sphingomicrobium sp. (assembly GCA_035653695.1). Lineage (GTDB taxonomy): Bacteria > Pseudomonadota > Alphaproteobacteria > Sphingomonadales > Sphingomonadaceae > Sphingomicrobium. Next base: position 1,547 of record DASRBJ010000111.1, on the reverse strand, counting down.
CGAGAAGATAGACACGAGGATCACCCAGGGGGAAATCTTGAGCTTCGTGCGCAACATGTGGCGGCTCTTTCATGGCAGTCGCGGCGAATCTATTTTAGACACGCCACCATCATTGGCAAATCCCGTATCGCAGTTGTGCACCCAGGCACAATTCGATGACCCAGCCTATGCCTTCTGGTGTGAGAAGATCGGCGAGCGCCCGCGCTTTCACCGCAAACAATGGGAATATTGCTATATCCTGCAGGCGCTTGCGACGAACGGTGTTCTTGCCCCAGAGAGCCGAGGTATTGGGTACGGGGTCGGAAAAGAGCCGCTGCCGGCCGTGATGGCGTCATACGGGTGTCATGTCCTGGCGACGGACCAAGACGCTGAGGCCGCCTCGACCACGGGTTGGACTGATACAAGCCAGTACAGCCTAACGAAAAATGAGCTCAACTCGCGCAACCTGTGTGACGGGCCGATGTGCGAGAGACTCGTCGAGCTTCGCGTCGTCGATATGAATCGGATTCCGGACGATCTACGTGGATACGATTTCACTTGGTCAGCCTGCGCGCTGGAGCATTTGGGTTCTCTTTCGCACGGCCTCGCCTTCATCGAGGCCAGCCTCGCGACGCTTCGCCCCGGCGGCATAGCGGTTCACACAACCGAATTCAATTGCTCTTCAAATCATGAGACCCTCGAGACACAAGGCTTGTCCATCTATCGTGAGCGCGACATCGTAGACCTAGCGCGCCGTCTGAAACGTCAGGGTCATCAAATCACGCTGAATCTTCATCGCGGCGATCTACCGCTCGATCGGCACATCGATGTTCCCCCATACTCAAGCGAGAAGCATTTAAAACTCATGGTGGAGGGTTATGTAACGACATCCATCGGTTTGCTGATACGAAAGCGACCGCATTGACGAATCTGCTGCTCCTCCTCGGGATACGAGCCGCCCTCCGGCCGCGGCTCTATGCGAGTTCCCTGGCTAGTTCGTCGATCAGAGGATAGATCTGCTCGGGGAGAAACGCGCGGCGTCGGAGCCGGTGCCCCGCCACGACGGCCTCGCGCAACTGCACGTCCCGCCAGATCTGGTGCACCAGCGCGGCGACATCGTAGATGTCGGCCTCTTCCTCGAGCAGGATTCCGGCCGATCCGAGCGTCTCGGGGATCGCCGTCGTCGCCTTCGCCACGATAGGGACGTCGAAGAACATCGCCTCGACGAGCGGGACGCAGAAGCCTTCGTGCTCGCTCAGGCATACGAAGACGTCGGCATTCCGATAGTGGGCGGCTAGGGCGTCATCGGCGACGAATCCGGTGAAGACTACGCGTTCGGCGAGTCCGCGGTTCAAGACCAGCGCTCGCAGATCGCGATAATAGCGATCCTCCGGATCGTATTTCCCCACGATCGTAAGCCGAGCACCGGCTTCGAGCGCGAGGAACGCCTCGAACGCCTTTACGAGCTGATGCAACCCTTTGTTCGGCGCAACCCGGCCGACGAAGATCCAGTTGGGACCCCCGTGCGGGAGGCTTGGGATATCCTCGGGCGGCGTTGCGTCGAACCG
>DASRBJ010000110.1:0-3345 GCA_035653695.1 Sphingomicrobium sp. | reverse complement strand
AACAATGACGGCCGACCCCAAGGCTAAGCCCACTGACGCCAAGCCGCTCTTGTTATCCTCCATCCTTCCGGTGATCTCAGTCAGGAGCTGAGCCTTGAGGCTGGAACGCAGGGCTGGGTAATCGATGTGCGAGCTGAGAGCATCGGCGTCCTGCGCATCAACGGCGGCTTTCATGTTACGCAGTGTCCAAGCGGGCGATTCGAAATACCAGGCGATTGCCGCAAAGATCATCAAAGCCGCGGCAGCGAGACCGGCAAGTTTGCCCTTCTTGCTCATTCACCAACTCCCGTCGTTCGAACCGCTGGGGCGATTGGCGCTAGTGCCGAGCCGAGGCTATTTCCGGTTTGGGCCTTAGGAAAATGGCTCCCCGAGTTGGATTCGAACCAACGGCCGCTCGATTAACAGTCGAGAGCTCTACCGCTGAGCTATCGGGGAGCATCCCGAGGTCCCGCCATGAAGTGGGTCCCTCAACGGGCAGGCGCTAGATAGCGGAGACACCGCTAAAGGCAAGCTCTCGCACACCGATCAGGTTGCGAATTGCTCCATCGCTATTCGTTCATCAAGCGCATGCTCAGGATCGAACAGCAACGTCAGCGATCTATCGCGATCAAGCCGCACTTCAACTCGTGCAACGTCCCGAACTTCGATCTGGTCAGCGACCGCAGAGACCGGCCGGTTTTCCGCCTCAAGAATTGTGAAACAGACAGCCGTATCGTCGGGAAGGATCGCGCCTGACCACCGTCGCGGGCGGAACGGGCTGATGGGCGTCAGCGCCAACATTTTCGCCTGAAGGGGAAGGATTGGGCCGCGAGCGGAGAGATTATACGCCGTTGAGCCAGCTGGCGTCGCGACGAGAACACCATCGCAGGCGAGTTCGGCAAGAGCCACTCGGCCGTTGACCGAAATCTCGATCTTCGCCGTCTGTCGAGTCTCCCTCAGGAGTGAAACCTCGTTGATCGCGGCAAAGGTGAAGGTCTCGCCGCTGACCGTTCGCGCCTTCATCTGCAACGGTGCAACGCGAATCGCCTTGGCGTTCGCAATTCGCTCCGGCAACCGGTCGATGCGCCACTCATTCATGAGAAATCCAACCGTCCCGCGGTTCATTCCGAAAACGGGCTTTGGATCGTCCGACTCCAGCATTCGGTGCAATGTCTGAAGCATGAAGCCATCACCACCCAGCGCGACGAAGCTGCGCGCCTCGGCTTCGCTCGCGAACAAGTATCGTCGTCGTAGCAATGCCTCGGCAGAGGTCGCGATGTCCGTGTGTGATGACAGCAGCCCCACACCGAGGCTTGTGAGATCGTCGGGAGCATGATTGCCGGCGCTAGCCGCATCTGCGTTCAAGTCACTGCTCCTTGCTGCCTTCGTCTTGAAAGATAGGAGTTAAGAGCGACAACGTCACTGTCCCGTTTCGATGCGCGACCCTGCTGTACTGTATCAAGCGCGCTACGGCTTCGTTACGCGACCGGTATGTTGACCTGGGACGACATCAGCAAGTGGGGACGGCGGGCATCGGACAGAGGGGCACTGATGTCCGCCAACCGCCAACGCGACCTTCTGCTTGAGGAAGTGATTGCACATGAGCAGGTCGACGTTCTCTTCCAGCCACTCATCGAACCAGCCACGGGTCGCATTGCTGGCGCCGAGGCCTTGGCACGATCGGCCGTCGTTACCGACGCTCAGCAGCTTTTTGCGCGCGCCGCGGCCGGCGGTCTGAACGAGCGACTTTCAAGGCTCGTTCAACGAAAGGCGCTCGAATCTGCGGCTAGTTGGGATGGAGCCTTGAGGGACCTTGGGCTTTCCATCAATATCCTGCCACACGACATCTCACGCGAGGGCTATGATTGCTGGCTGCTGAAGGAAATTGCCGCGGCCGGCATTGATCCCAGGCGAGTAACAGCAGAAATCACCGAAAGTGCGCTCCTGGTTGATCAGGATGCGGTCGTCGAGCGCCTCACGCACCTAAGAGCGGAGGGGCTTAGCATTGCGGTCGACGATTTCGGGACCGGTTACGCGAGCCTTGCATATCTCATTTCATTGCCGCTCGATGCGATCAAGATCGACCGCGGACTAATAACGGATATCGTCGGCGGTGAGCGTGACAGGATCGTCGTCAAGGCGTTGATCCATCTTGCTCGTGAGCTCGACCTCAAGGTCGTAATCGAAGGCGTCGAAACAACCGGTCAATTAAGCTTGCTCGCGGAATGGGGGTGCGACTTGTACCAGGGATTTCTCGGCGCGGGCGCGTTGACGCACGATGAGCTGACTAGGTTCGTTGCTGCCGCAACACCCAAGGCCTCCTAGGCGGCGGCCTTTTTTTCTCCAACTGCCGCGACACGCGCCAGTCCGCGCGAAAGCTGGAGCGCTCCATTGAGCCTAGCTTCGGGCGTTGCCCATTCGCGCGTGACCGCCATTTTGCTGTCCGGCCGAAGCTTCGCGGCTCCCTTAAGTCGTTCAACATAGGAGAGTAAGCCAGGCACATCGGGAAAGCCGCTCTCAGCAAAGGTTACGACCGCTCCCTTGGCGCCGATGTCGAGTTTGGCAACCGAAGCATCGCGACAGTTGAGCTTCACCTCAACGATCTTCATGAGGTTGGCCGTTTCCTCCGGAAGCGTCCCAAAGCGATCGATTAGCTCGGCGGCGAACGCATCGATTGCCGAGCGGTCGCCGAGTTCCCCAAGCCGGCGATAGAGGCCCATGCGCAGATCGAGATCCGGCACGTAGGATTCTGGAATCATGATTGGAGCGTCCACACTGATCTGTGGCGTGAACTCTTCGTGCTGGGGAATGCCACCAGCCTTGAGTTCCAGGATCGCGTCCTCAAGCATCGACTGGTAGAGTTCGAAGCCCACCTCCTTGATATGGCCAGACTGTTCATCGCCAAGCAGATTGCCGGCGCCGCGAATGTCCAGATCGTGGCTGGCGAGCTGAAATCCGGCTCCAAGGCTATCGAGATCAGCGAGGACTTGGAGGCGCTTGTTCGCCGTTTCCGTGATCGCCCGATCCGCTGGCATGGTGAGATAGGCGTAAGCGCGTGTCTTGGATCGGCCGACCCGTCCGCGCAACTGGTAGAGTTGCGCGAGGCCGAAGCGGTCGGATCGGTAAACGATGAGCGTATTCGCGGTGGGGATGTCGAGACCGCTCTCAACAATGGTCGTCGATAAGAGAACATCATATTTGCGGTCGTAAAAGGCGCTCATTCGCTCTTCGACCTCAGTTGCGCTCATCTGGCCGTGGGCAGTGATGAACTTCACTTCGGGCACCTGCGCGCGAAGCCACTCTTCCATGTCGGGAAGATCCGCAACGCGCGGCACAACGAAGAAGCTCTGACCTCCTCGATAATGT
>DASRBJ010000109.1:0-4032 GCA_035653695.1 Sphingomicrobium sp. | reverse complement strand
CATTGGGTCGATCGCCTTCGCCATACTCGAGCGCCGGTGTCTCGTCATGATCGCCATCAGTCCCGAGCGCTGCCGCTTCCCGCGCGACTTCGCTGGCCTTCTCGTCAGCGACGCACTCGCCCCGAACGTTAATCCCTTCACCGGAAGGCTGCCCCTCTCCTGCGCGGGTACCTGGGCCAGCCGCACCACCCGTCCCGGCGAGCGGTCTCACGTCCTCTTTCGCGACACCGAATCCGCTGAGACCGCCGCCGTCAATTTTACCGACCATGTGTCACTCCTTCTTTCGGTTTGGACGGAGGAACGATCGCGCGGGCGCACTGTGCCACGGCTAGTCGAGTCGCGGCACTTGATTAACTGAACTGTTCAGGTCCGGAACAATTGAAACATAAATGTCAACAACTATTTTGAACCACGTGCCCGCTGCTGCGTTTTGCCCCTCAAGAGACTGATCAACAAAGGTTTTGGTTGTGAAAATCCGAATGCTTGCCGGCGTCGCCTGTGCGGCGCTGACGGTCCTTTCTGTGCCCTCGATTGCGGCAACGAACCCCGAGCTACCGACGGCGCCAGGCTTTAACTTCGCGGCCGACCAGGCCGTGAACAGCTTTTATGCTTCGCGCGGCGGCGCCCCTTTGTGGCTAAGAGGCGGCGCCGACAGCGCAGCGGCGCGTGAGCTCATTGGGACACTCCAGCGCGCTTCCCTTGATGGAATGCCAAGCGGCCCCACCATTGCGACGCAAGCCCAGGCTCTTCTTGCAAGAGCACAGACTGGCGACACGAATGCGCTCGAGAGTGCTGATCGTCTGCTAACATCGGCCTGGGTCCAATATGTTGAGACCCTTGAAACGCCGCCGACGGGAATGACCTACGCGGACCGATGGGTCGCGCCACGCCGCGATTCGCCCGCGACGATCCTCGCGAAGACGGCCGCCGCACCCTCGCTCGCGAGCTATGTGCGCACCGTTTCGGAGGTGAACCCGCTTTACGCGCAGCTTCGTGACGCAGCCTGGACAACGATGCAGTCCAATGGCGGCGAGCTCGATCCGCGCGTTCTTGCAAGCCTTGACCGAGCACGGGATATCCCGCCGCAGGGCCGCTATGTCATGATCGATACCGCGGGTGCTCGCCTGTACATGATCGACGACGGCCAGATCGTCGATTCAATGAAGGTCGCCGTCGGCAAGGCCGATCCATCGACGCAAACGCCGATGCTTGCGAGCACGATCTATTACGCGACATTGAACCCTTACTGGCACGTCTCTGGTGAGATGGTTCGCTCGCTCATTGCTAAGAACGTCCTCGAACAGGGCATGAAGTACCTGAAGATCCACGGGTATCAGATATTATCGCCTGACGGCTCCGGAGAGATCCTCGATCCAACCAAGGTCAATTGGCACGCGGTTGCAGCGGGCGAGGAGCTCGTCCAGGTGCGGCAGCTTCCCGGGCCGCTGAACTCGATGGGGCGAATCAAGTTTCCGTTCCCGAACGGTTCCGACATTTACCTCCACGACACGCCCAACAAGGATCTGTTCGCTCAAGATGACCGGGATGTGAGCCATGGCTGCATCCGGCTTGAGGATGCGGAGCGCTTTGGTCGCTGGCTGATGGGTAAAGATCCACAGGTCGCATCGCGAGATCCGGAGCAGAACGTCCTGTTACCTACTCCCGTGCCGATCTACGTCACCTACCTAACCGCCCAGGCGCGAAACGGTCAGCTGAGCTTTGTTGACGACATTTACGGTCGTGACACTGAAGTTGCTGCACTGAGGTAAATTTCGACGGGTGTCACAGCCGTCGGGATAGCGTCACATCCGCTAGTGATTGGTGAATGCCGACGACAATGAAGCGCCCGCTCGGCGCTTCCTCGTTTCTGGTGGCGTTCGCGCCTACTTAGATGCGGCAGTTGCAGTCCGCCCGCGCGACGATTGTTGCCGACGCTCCCGCTAGTCGTCAGGGGCTCACCAGCGCCGCGCGCGCAGCTAGATCGACACTTCGTCCATCGTCTGGAGCTCAGGCTCTGGAACGCCTGAATCCTTATACTCCTTCAGCAGCTCTTTCTTTCGCGCGGCAAGCTTCTCGCCCAGAGATTGGAGGTCGAGGTCAGCTTTGCGCACCTCGGGAAACAGTTCACCTTCTTCTTCCTCGACGTGATGCTCAATCTCCTCGGAGAGGACCTTGACCTTGGCGTCGAAGAAATCGTCGCTTGCGCCGCTCCCCGCTTCGATTTCCGCCATCAGCAGCTTTGCCGCGTCATGTTCGACCTTGGCTTCCTTGAGCTTGTCCTCCTCGATCTTACCATCACATGCAGGATAGAAGATCTCCTCTTCGATCTTGGTATGGACCGTGAGCTCGAGACAGATGCGACGGGCAAGTTTCTCTTTGCGCCCCTCGCCTTTCGCTTCCTCGAAGTCCTTGAAGAGCTTCTCAACTGCGCGGTGATCTTCCTTCAATAGAGCGATCGCGTCCTGCGTCTTTGAACTCGCCATTGCTCGGGTCTTCCTACTGCTGCTGGAAACGAGGAAACCAACTCTGCGGCTTGGATGTTCCTCGCGCATGCGTCACGAAACTGTCACAATCCCGGCTGGCAACGGGATCGACTGGAAGGGAATTGGTTATCTTTTCTCGATTATCGGCGCACTGCTGCTTGGCGCCGAGGCATGGCCAAAGCCCAGCGACCCATCCTGGCATCTACCCGCGCTAATTGCTGGAATTGCAACGACGATCATTGGCTTTGTCGTCCGTTACATGGCGCACCTCAAGCAACGCCGTGAAATCGAACGAACGAAGCGGGAAGCGGAACAGCATTAGGAGGGGCCGCCGCTATCGGACTCGCTCTCGGCAGCAGCAATCGACTGCTCGGGATTCTTGTTGAGCTCAAGCCAGTCACGGAATGGCAAATGGTAGACCATGTCCATGACCTCGAACTCGAGGCCACCTGGCTGCCACGTGTCGCTGTTCCACAAGGCGACAACCCCGCTCTTCTTCTGCGGATCGAAGAGAATGAGTGACCGATAGCCGCGAATTCCGCCACGGTGGCCGATTATCCGGTGTCCCGCGTAGTCATAGCTTCGCCAGCCGTAGCCATACCACGCCGTCCCGAGACGCTCGAGGAACTTGCGCAGGCGGCCGCGCTCGGTCGGCGTGACAACATAAGGAGCATGGATCGTGTCGAGCACTTTTGCGTCGATTACGTCCGGCATTTCACCCATCTGGGCTTCCATCCAGAGCGCCATGTCCTTGATGTCGCTATTGATCCCCGCAGCGCCAGGAACCTTGTAATAAGTATCCACCATCGGCCACGGCCGCTTGCCCGCGCTATGTGGTCTTGCCCAGCTGCGGCTTGCTTCAAGTCCCGCCATCGACACGCTTCCGCTGCTCATCCCGATCGGGTTGAACAGGTATCGCTTTACGGCTTCCTCATACGGCATGTGGGTAATGCGTGACACCATTTCGCTCGAGGCGTCATAGGCGACGTTCTGATAGTCCCAGCACGTACCAGGCGCGCAGACGGCATTTAGCTGAGCGAGGCTCGTTCGAAGGAAGCTTGGATCCTGGCCCTCCTCAAGCTTGTTCGCATAAGCGTCGCGATAAAGCCCGAGGCGATGCGAGAGAAGATCGCCAACCGTTGCTTTATATTCGTTTCCAGCGGGCAATTTGAGGTCGGGCGCGTAATTCGCGACCGGCGCATTGAGGTTGATCTTGCCCTGCTCGGCGAGTTTCGCGACCATCGTCGCAGCGAGCCCTTTCGAACAAGAAGCCCACCGGAAGACGGTATCGGGTGTCACTGGATCTCCCGAGCCGTGCAGCGTCTCGCCATAGCCTTTCAGGAAGGTGATACGGCCATTTTCGACCACTCCCACGGCAAGGCCGACCATTGCCGGCTTGTTCATTAACTGCTCGAGCCGGGCGTCGAGCAGACGATAGTCGATATCCTTGCGTGCCGCGGGAGAAATTGCGGCAAGCTTGAGGTGAGCAGCGGTCAAATGCGGCGCTGCGCTTCTGTCGGCGCCAGTTTTTTCAGAATGAGGCCGCATC
>DASRBJ010000108.1:0-2753 GCA_035653695.1 Sphingomicrobium sp. | reverse complement strand
CGCCGAGCTTGCGAAGTTGAAGCGCGAAGCCGAGGAGAACTGGGCCAACGAGCGCGTCGAGAACGCGCTGCTGCGCGAGCGTATCAACGACGTGGCCGCGGAGGTAGCGCGACTAGCAGCTGCGCTGCAAGGCCCCGACTCGACCATCGAGGCAATCCTTGCCGCCGAAGCCGCGCGCGAGCGCGCCGGCGCGCCTGTACCGGTGACGGTTCACCACGACGTCGAGCTGCAGCCGCAAGCCGGAAGCAATCTTGCCGACCGCATCCGCGCCCTTCAGGCGCAGAGCGCGACGCGGCTTACGGGTGACGAGCCGCAGACCCGGAATTGATCGCCCTCCCACGTGATTCGGAAACATTGGAAGGTGTCGTCCGGCGCCCGGAAACGAGCCTCACCTGCGTCCGCATTCCGCTCGCGGCCGAGACGCGGTTCCGAACCAACCATGAATTGTGAGCTTGACGTTGGTGGCAGGCTCGCTTGACACTGCTCCGAGCCGCTCTTTATATCGCGACGGTAGGGGCGGGCGGTTAGCTCAGCGGGAGAGCACACCCTTCACACGGGTGGGGTCGCAGGTTCAATCCCTGCACCGCCCACCAGCTGTCTTATCATCAATTTGCTGCTGCAATGGTCAACCCGCCTTGCGACGGGCAGGACTACGTGAGGCTTTCTTGGCCGGCCGCCGAGGCGTCGCACCAGCTCGCGCCGTGCCGCGCGCCGGACCCGTCGCCCCGGCGCTTCGCCGCAAAGCTTCCATCAAATCGATGACTTTCGCCGGCTCGCGCGGCTTTGCGTGCTCCACCGGCTTGCCCTGTTGCTTCCGCTTGATCAATTCTTTCAGCGCACTCTCGTATCGATCTTCAAAATTCTCCGGCTTGAAATGGGCGGCCTTGCTGTGGACGATGTGGGTGGCGAGATCGAGCATGTCCTTCGGTACGCTCTCGCTCGGAATGTCGTCGAAGTAATCTTTCTCGTTGCGGATCTCGTAAGGATAGCGCAGCGTCACGCCGAGCAGTCCTTTCGAGCGCGGCTCGAGCGCGATCACATGTTCCCGATTGGTGAAAACCACTCGCCCGAGCGCCACCATGTTCTCTTTCTTGATTGCCTCGCGAATGACTGCGAATGCCTGTAAGCCGACTTCGCCGTCCGGCACGACGTAATAGGGATTTGCAATGTAGAGCTCGTCGATCTCTTTTTTCGCGACGAACTGATCGATATCGATCATGCGCGTGCTTTCGAGCTCCACAGCGTCGAGTTCGTCCTGCTCAACTTCCACGTAATGTCCCTTCGACACCTCGTATGCTTTGACGATGTCGTCGGCCGCGACCTCTTCCCCAGTTTCAGCATCGACCTTGCGATAGCGGATGCGGTTGCCGGTGGTGCGGTTGAGCTGGTGAAATCGCACCTTCTCGCGCTCACTGGTGGCCGGAAATAGCTGAATGGGACAGGAAACGAGCGACAGCCGCAGATAGCCCTTCCAATACGCACGCGGGGCCATGACGAACTCCGATACAGAGGGGTCAACCAACAACAACGGTCCGAAGCACGGCAGGTTCCGAAACAACGAGCCCCGGACGCTTTGCGTTCGGGGCTCTTGCGCAATGGCTTGGAAATTTGGGCGGATTGACGCAGCCTGGGGCGCCTGCGTGTAGGGCAGTCTGTCTGGGTGACTATCGTCCTATGACGTGACCGTCGCTCAGGCCGGAATGCGCTCCTCGTTCTCGCTCGGCTCGCGCAGGACGTAGCCGCGTCCCCAAACGGTCTCGATGTAGTTCTTGCCGTTCGATGCGTTGGCGAGCTTCTTGCGCAGCTTGCAGATGAACACGTCGATGATCTTCAATTCCGGCTCGTCCATGCCGCCGTAGAGGTGATTGAGAAACATCTCCTTGGTCAGCGTCGTGCCTTTGCGCAAGGAGAGCAGTTCGAGCATCTGATATTCCTTGCCGGTCAGATGCACGCGCTGGCCGGCTACCTCGACCGTCTTGGTATCGAGGTTGACGACCAGATCGCCGGTGTTGATGACCGACTGCGCATGCCCCTTGGAGCGGCGCACGATCGCATGGATGCGCGCGACGAGTTCGTCCTTGTGGAACGGCTTGGTCATGTAATCGTCGGCGCCGAACCCAAGGCCCTTCACCTTATCCTCGATTCCGGCAAGCCCCGAGAGGATCAGGATCGGCGTCTTCACCTTCGAGACGCGCAAGGACCGCAAGACCTCGAAGCCGGACATGTCCGGCAGATTGAGGTCGAGCAGGATGATGTCGTAGTCGTAGAGTTTGCCGAGATCGACGCCTTCCTCACCGAGATCGGTGGTGTAGACGTTGAAGCTCTCGGATTTGAGCATGAGCTCGATCGATTGTGCGGTCGCACTGTCGTCTTCGATCAGCAGAACGCGCATTGAAGTCCCCTTCTCGCCGCACGGGCTCTAGCTTTGATGCGCCGCGGGAGCGGCGAGCCAAACGTCAAAAACGCGGTGGGACAAACCGATTCGACAATATGCCGGCATGGTTAACAAAACCTGATTCCCGCTGGCAAGCGCGCCGTAGGCATCTCGCCCGAATCGGCATAATACGTTGCCGGAAAGACGGTTTTCACCACGCGTCGGCTTCATGCCCCAGTCCGTAAACCGGTCGGCCTTTCGCCCCGCTCGTCCAGCCGGGGCGAGTCACTGATCGGCCTTGTCCCGTGGACGATGACGCAATGATTAATGACCCGGGTAAACAAGCGGTTAAATTCGTGATGTCGCGGGTAAGGCTAAG
>DASRBJ010000107.1:0-3339 GCA_035653695.1 Sphingomicrobium sp. | reverse complement strand
CTCGAGTCCGGGGAGGCGCTGGACAAGGATTTCCGCGCCATGGCCGAAGACGAGATCGAGCGGTTCCGCCGCGACATTCTCGATCGCGGCGGCGCGGACGCGCATGACCTGATGACGGGCGGCGAGATCAGCGACGCCACGCTCCTGCGCGAGGTGATGAACACGGTCGGCAAGAAAGGCCGGCTCGGCGAGCAAGTCCGCTGCGTCGTCTCGGTGTCGATGCTGACGGAAGGCTGGGACGCCAACACGGTCACGCACATTCTCGGCGTGCGCGCTTTCGGCACCCAGCTTCTCTGCGAGCAGGTCGTCGGTCGCGGCCTGCGGCGGCAGTCCTACGAGCTGAACGACGACGGCCTGTTCAATGTCGAATATGCCGACGTGCTCGGCATTCCGTTCGACTTCGCGGCCAAGCCGGTCATCGTCAAACCCGCGCCGCCGCGCGAGACGGTGCGAGTCCACGCGGTTAAGCCCGATCGCGACGCGCTCGAGATCGTGTTCCCGCGTGTCGAGAGCTACCGAGTGGAGCCTCCGACGGAGCGGCTTGAGGCGACCTTCGGGCCTAATCACGTGCTGCACCTGACGCCGGAGCTTGTCGGACCATCGGTGACGAAGAACCAGGGGATTATCGGGCAGAGCATCGATCTGACGATCGCTCATCTCAAGGATATGCGTTCCTCAACGATCCTGTTCCGCTTGGCGCAGCACCTCGTCACCAACAAATATCGCGATTTCGGCGAGGAGCCGAAACTGTATCTCTTCGGCCAGTTGAAGCGGATCGCGCGGCAATGGCTGGAGGGCGGCGGGCTGAAATGCTCGGGCGGGACCTATCCGGCGCAGATTCTCTACCCAGAGATTCTCGATATGGCGACGGAGAAGATCAAGGCGGCGATCACCGAAAGCTTGGTTGGCGAGAAAGCCGTTAAGGCGATTCTCGACGCATATAATCCCAAGGGGTCGACGGCTTTTGTGAACTTCACCACGTCGAAGACGACGCGCTGGCAGACCGATCCGCGTAAGTGCCATGTCAACTGGGTGATCTGCGACAGCGACTGGGAGGCCGAGTTCTGCCGCGTGGCCGAGGCGCATCCGCGCGTGCGCGCCTATGTCAAGAACCAGAATCTCGGGCTCGAAGTTCCGTATCTGAGGGGCCCGACGGCGAGGAAATACCTGCCGGACTTCATCGTCCAGATCGATGACGGTCGGGCGGACCCGCTCAATCTGATCGTCGAGATCAAGGGCTTTCGCGGCGAGGACGCTTCGGCGAAGGCCGCGGCGATGAACGCTTATTGGATACCGGGCGTGAACAATCTTAAGAAATTCGGGCGTTGGGCGTTCGCCGAGTTCAACGCGGTCTATGAGATCGAAGCGAAGTTCGACAAGCTAATCGCATCTTTTTTGGCGCCAGCGCAGGCGGCACAATGAAGGCCACTCGCTATTTCGAGGAGCAGCAACGTGGGGCGTCATGGCCGGGCTTGTCCCGGCCATCCACGCGGCGGCGGCCGCGCCAAATGTTCCAAGTCTGCGCCGGCGGATGGGCGTGGATGCCCGGCACAAGGCCGGGCATGACGAGGAGGGTTGTGGCAGGCGATCGGACGCGAAACCGTTCATAACGCCTTTTTCGACCGCGGCTACCGAAAGGACGAGCCATGAAGCTTCACTATTACCCCGAGACGGACAGCCTCTATATCGAACTGAAGGGCGAGCCCGGCGCGGAGACGCGCGAGGTGGCGGCCGGTCTGAATGTGGACCTGAATGCGCAAGGAGAGGTGGTCGGCTTCGACATCGACCAAGCCTCGCGCCATCTCGATTTGACGACGCTGGAGACGATCGCCTTGCCGCTGCGCCAGACGCGTGTGGCGTGACGCCAAGACTTAGTGTTCTTCGTGTCTTTGTGGTGACATTTCACCACGAAGGCACGAAGGACACGAAGAGAGCACCTATGGAGCACGAACCTATCCCCCCGGAAATTGAAGCTATCGCCCGCAGCGCGGTTGACGCAGGGCTGAAGGTGCATACGGCTTTAGGCCCGGGCCTTCTCGAATCGGCGTATGAGCACTGTCTAGCGTACGAGCTGGGCCAGCGCGGCGTCGAAGTTCGTCAACAAGTCGCGCTGCCGATCGTCTATGACGGCGTCAAGCTCGACGCCGGCTATCGCATCGATCTCCTGCTCGTTGGCGCGATCGTGATCGAAGTGAAGTCGGTGGACGCGCTCGCGCCGATCCATCAGGCGCAATTGCTCACCTATCTGAAGCTGTCCGGCTGCCGGCTCGGCTTCCTGATGAATTTCAACGTCCCGCTGTTCAAGCAGGGACTCAAACGCATGGTGCTCTGACTTCGTGTCCTTTGTGTCTTCGTGGTGAAAATTGCTGATTGCGAAATTTCACCACGAAGACACGAAGGACACGAAGGAATACGAAGGAAGCAGGGGTATGGGGAAGAAGCCGATCGAGGTCGCGGCGCTGAAGCATAAAGGCGCGAAGCGGCTCAACAATCCGACGGCCGAGTTCGAGAGCGTGATGGAGGCGCAGGAAAAGGCGCCGGTCCAGATCGCCTATGAGCGGCGCAATCGCGATCTCGACCCGCAGCTCGTCTGGCGCGGCAAGGACGAGCAGGACTGGTCCGACCTCGTCGTCCAGGCGCCGGTGATCTTCACCCAGGAGAAGGTGCATCCCAAGGCGATCATCGACGATCTGCGGCGCGAGACGAAAAGGCGGGCGGAGGGAAAAGCGGAGGCGCAGCCGAACCTCTTCGCCGATTTCAATGGCCTCCGAGACGCCGACGCCGTCACCGAGTTCTATCGCCACGCGTTGCACTGGTCGAACCGGATGATCGTCGGCGACTCGCTTGCCGTGATGGCGAGCCTCGCCGAGCGCGAGGGTTTACGCGGGCAGGTGCAATGCATCTATATCGACCCGCCCTATGGCATCAAGTTCAACTCGAACTTTCAATGGTCGACGACATCACGCGACGTGAAGGACGGCGACAAGGCGCAGATCACGCGCGAGCCGGAGCAGGTGCGGGCGTTTCGGGATACGTGGAGGGATGGTATACATTCTTACCTCTCCTATCTGCGGGATAGGCTTACCGTTGCGCGCGATTTGCTGCACGAATCGGGATCGATTTTCGTCCAGATCGGCGACGAAAACGTGCATCGCGTGCGGGCGGTGCTGGACGAGGTATTTGGGGATGAAAATCTTATTTCTCTGATTTGCCTTCGGAAAACGGGAGGGCAAGAAACGTCGGCTATTCCTAACGTCTCCGATTACATCCTCTGGTATGCGAGAGCCGCGGACAAAGTTAAGTACCGGCAACTCTACTATCGCAAGGAGCTCGGGGTCG
>DASRBJ010000106.1:0-16399 GCA_035653695.1 Sphingomicrobium sp. | reverse complement strand
CCAACCAGGCAATCGTCCGCGATCGTGCAGCCATGGAGGATCGCCTGATGCCCAACCGTCACTCGCCGACCTACAGTGAGCGGGTATCCAGGGTCGGAATGGCAAAGGCAGCAATCCTGAACATTGGTTTCATCGCCAATTGAAATCGCCGTGTTGTCTGCCCGAATGACCGCGCCGAACCAGACACTTGCGCGCGCGCCGAGACGCACATCGCCGATGAGATCGGCCGACGGAGCGATCCACGCGTCGACAGCAAGCCGAGGCGTGCGCTCACCGAGGCTGTAAAGCGGCATTGAGCGGGCCTTAGCGTTCTCCAAGATTGCGCAAAAGATAAGGCCGGGAAGGACGCTGTCCCACCCGGCCTCACTTTACTCAAGAGCGTGGGTTAGAAACTGAACCGCGCACCAATGCGGATCGAGTAGAGCGACGAGCCGTTCACGGTGATCAGCTGGTCAGCAAGGAACGAATCGCTGCTTGGCGCCGAATATTGATATTGCGCGCACGCATTGGCGCCCTTTGCAACGCATGACACCTTTGCCACCACATCGGTGTAGGGGAAGAAGTTCCGCAGCTGCTCGCCCCAATGGTGATTGATGAGGTTGGGCAGGTTCTCGATGTCGGCGAACAGCGAGATCTTGGACTTCCCGACGAACGTCGGAACTTCCTGCTCGACGTGAAGATCGATTTTCGTGAACCACTTTGAGTTGAAGGCATTCCGCGGCGCTATCTTGCCTCGGTAGTTCTTGAGCCCCGTCGAATTGATGATCTGGTCGATCCGCGCGGCCGTCGCGGCGCTGTCGTAGGTGACAAGCGGATCATTGGGGCCCGTCGGTACGTAAAACAAGAAGCGGCTCGTGTTGCCGGCTGTACCGAACACCTGGCCCCTACCGCCAGGGCTCGAGGCCTCCTGCATCGTGTAGCTGAAGGGCGATCCGATCCGAGTTTCACCGAACAGGTCAATACGCGTCCGGTAATCGCCGAAGAATGCATGATCGAAATCAACGTCATACTTGAACGAGTAGCGAACCTCGTCGTTCGAATGGCCGTAGGCGCCGCTGTTTGCGTCGTAATAAGCGGTATTGCCGTAGTTTGACGACGCGATCGAGGAAGTGACCGCCGCTTGATCACGCACGTCCTGGTAGGTGAAGCTCGCCCACGTGCTGAGACCGAAGTCCCATTTCTTGCTGAGGCTGACGACTCCGATATAGCCGCGGCCGCGCGAGGTGTTGCCAAGTATCGTGTCGGCGTTACCAGAAGGGCCGCCCTGGCTTGCCGGCGTTGCATCGAAGTAACGCTGGCGGCCGTCGGGCGTAAGCGCGCTTGGACCGACGATCGGGTGATCGCGTCCGTCGCGGTAAAGGATTGCTTCTCGGGTCTTGGAGACGAGAACGTTTCCACCCAAGATCCAGTGATCACCAAGCGGACCCAGATTGAAATCATACGTACCGGAGAGCGAGCCACGCCACTCGGACGGGATCTTGAAATTGGGGTCGATTGCCGCGACCGGTGCGTTCTGCGTACCCCGAAGCGCTGCGGTCGCAGCCGCCGGGATCTGCGTGAGGCTGACATTCGTCAGGAACGGGCTGCCGGCAGTCGCCGTGCTGAACAAGACCGGCTGCACGCCGCTCGATGAGAAGCTGTTGCCGATATAGACGTCTGGCGTGCCGCCGCCGAAGACGCCGACGCCGCCGTGAAGATCAAAGCGTCGCGTCGCTTTCCAGTCAAATCCGACGCGGGGCTGCCACAGGCCACGGCCATCCATGAATTCGGTGTTCGAGAAGCCTTCGCGTGCAACGAACGCCTGGTTCAGGAGCGGACGGCTGCTGCTCGCATAGACATCGTACCGCATCCCGGCCGTGACGGTGAGATTCGGCATGAGCTTCCAGTCATCCTGGAGCCCGACAGTATGGGTCGCATAGCTGAAAATGGCGGCAGCGTCGTTCGGATTGCCCGTGGTCGCGTTGGCATACCCAAACTCCTGCGCCGTTCCTGCCTGGAAGGCTGCAATCGAGTCAAAGTAATAAGCGCCATAAGCGCCCGACGAGATGCCGGTGCTGCCAGGGTTCGCCGTCTGACCAATGAACAGATTATAGTTGGAGACGTGCTGGTAGTCGTAGAGCAACCGCACGTTGTGGTTGCCAAAGGAGAGGCGGACCAATTCCTGTGCATCGAAAGTCTTCGTGTGGAGAATATTCGTCTGTGCGGAGCCGAGCGGCCCGATCGCAAGAGAGGTGACGTTCGATGAGCATTGGGTTGCATTGCCAACGGTAATCGCCGACGCCGAGCCAGGGTCACTACAGACCAAGGCAAGAGCGGTCTTGGCAAGGATCGGGTTCTGCCCGCTCTGGTAATCCTTGTACATGACGCGGGTCTCGGTCGAAAGAACATCGGTCCAGGCCGAGTTCAACGTCGCGACGCCCGCGGCAAGGCGGTCCGGCTTAACGTAATCGTTCGAAACTGTTGATTCAGAGGTCGGCGTGTTGAAGCCGAGCGTGTTGATCTGGTCCTTCGTGTAGATGCCCGTGATCGAGAGTCGCTGCTTGTCGGTAATATTCGCATCGATACGGCCAACGACGCGGTCGTCCTTGTCGCCCACGTTCGTGAGCGTACCGCCGGCATCGACCCCATATTTGGTCTTGGCGATGCCGACGATCTGGTTGAACACGGTCGGAGTAATCGAGGTCGTTGCGAGATTGAACGGGTTGTTCGCTCGAACACGCTCGGCTGAAACCATGAAGAACAGGCGGTCCTTAATAATGGGACCCGAGAGTTCGACACCGAAATCCTGGCTCTTGAACTTCGGTTGAGCGACGTATCCGGTGGGATTCGTGATGTAGGGCTTGAGATGCGAGCCCGTCAGACCGTCGGTCGACAGAGTGTAGAATCCAGTGCCCTGGAAGTGATTGGTGCCGGAGCGCAGAATGGCGTTGATGACACCACCCTGAAAGAAGCCCTCGCGGATGTCATAGGGTGCCACTTCCGTCTCGAATTCGCCGATCGAATCGTTCGGCACGGGACCGCGGCGCGAGGGGAGTGCGTCGGGATTGAGCCCGAAGCTGTCCGTGATGGGGACGCCGTCAACGGTGAAGCGATTAAAGCGCGGGTTCACGCCGGCGAAGGTTACCTGGCGACCCGTCGACTGCGACGTGTCGAGTGTCGCGAACGGATCACGGCGCATCAGGTCGCGAATATCGCGGTTCACTGAAGCAACCTTCGAAATGTCGTTGGCAGTGAGAACGGTCGCGGGGCCAGTCCCGATGACGCCAGCGCCTCTGATGCGCGATGCGGTGACGACGATCTCCGGCGCCTGCGCGGCCTGTGGGGCAATGTCGACGGGCAAGTTGTAGGGTTGTCCAGCAACCGTATAGATGTCGGTGACGCGTGTGTGACCGGCGGTGCTCGCGATATCGACAGTATATGGGCCGCCGACCCGCAGACCGGAAGCCACGAATGTGCCGTCCGCGGACGTCGTGGTCCTCGCAACCGTCCCCGAGGGAACGTGGGTGATCGTAACCGCTGCGTTCGGAACTGGCGTTCCCTTGGACATAACGGTGCCGCTGATCGACGACGTGGTCTCCTGCGCCATTGCTGGAGTGGCAATCATCGCCCCGGCGGCGATTGGCGCAAAAAGAGCCGCGCACGAGCGCAGCAGAAAGGCTTTCTTCACGGAAACTACTCCCCCGCAAAACAATGGATTGTTGGTGATTCCCCGGTCCGGCTATTAGCCGATTAAGGCACGGTTGTTACAGCAGTCGGCCGCCTCGCAATGATTCCTGGGAAGCGTTGCACTTTTGCAACTGCTATTCGGCATCGGTCCTGTCGAGCTGGCGTCCGAGTCCAACAAAGAGATAGACCAGAGGCGGTACCAGGATTGCCGAAAGCGTCACCTTCGCCAGCATCTGCCCAAGGAGAAGCTCGCCGATCGGGAACGCGCCGTAGAAGGCGACCGTGATGAAAATGACGGTATCGACCACCTGGCTAAGAACGCTTGCGATTCCGGCCCGAAGCCAAAGAAGACGGCCTCCTTCTCGTGCCTTGAGGCGGCTGAAGATCGTGACGTTGAGGAACGTCGAAACGCCATAGGCGAAGATGCCACCAAGCCAGATCCGTGGGGTACCCTTCATCATCGTCTCGAACGCCGACAGCCGATTGGGATCCATCTGCGGAGAGGCGGGCAAGGCGAGCACGATCACGCTTAGAACGAGCGACGTGACGAGCGGGATGAACCCCATGAGGACGAGCCGATTGGCTGTAGCGCGACCGTGAAGCTCGGCGACCGAGCTCGAGGTAACCACCAGTAGCAAGAAGGCGAAAATACCCGCTTCGACAGCAAGGGGGCCAAGTGCGACCTGCTTGTTCCCGAGAACGCCAGCAATGCACACCATCCCTCCGTAAAAAATCGAAAGCAGGAGCAGTGAAAACGGGACGGAGCGCGTCTTGTCGGTCATGACCCTGATGCGTAACGGTTCCATCGTGGCGCGCAACCAGCGTTGACCCAATGTCGATGGTGCGGGTAGCGAGCGCGCCCGTGATCTCCTCCAAGCTCGACATAGTCGCGATCGGTGACGCGATCGTCGACGTCATTGCGACGGCCGACGATGCGTTCATTGCGCGTCACTCCTTGCCAAAGGGTGGCATGCAGCTGCTCACCATCGATGCCGCCGATGCTCTCTACGCCGCCATGGGCCCGGCACGGGAGATCAGCGGCGGCTCTGCAGCGAACAGCATGGCGGGAGCTGCCGCGCTCGGCCTTGACGCGGCATTCATTGGGCAGGTTGCGGCCGATCAACTTGGTGCCATTTTTGCGCATGACATGACTTCGCTCGGTGTCCGGTTTGAAACGCCGCCAATCGATTCGCCGCCGCCTACCGGTCGGTGCCTGATCCTCGTCACGCCGGATGCACAGCGGACGATGAATACATGCCCCGGCGCAAGCCACGAGCTTAGCCCCGCGGCGCTTGACCCGGAGCTCATCCGCTCTGCAAGCGTGACCTTTCTCGAAGGCTACCTCTGGGGTCCCGAGCGACCGCGCGCCGCAATGCTCGAAGCGGCCCGGATCGCGCACTCCGCCGGACGAACGGTCGCCTTCACCTTGTCTGAAAGCCTCTGCATCGGCGCTCGTCGCAATGGCGTGCTCGGCATGATTGAAAAGGGAACGGTCGACATATTGTTCGGCAATGAACAGGAAATTCACCATCTCGTCGGCTGCGACGACATTTTGGATTGCATCGCGGCTCTTCGCCCCAAAGTCGGCACGCTCGTGGTTACGCGAGGACAGCACGGCTCAATCGGCGTTGAGAATGGCGAAACGATTGAAATACCCGCAGCGCCAGTGGACCGTGTTGTCGACACGACCGGCGCCGGCGACTTGTTTGCGGCGGGATTCCTCGCCGCCCGATGTCGCGGACAGGAGCTTCGCGTCTGCCTTGAAGTTGGCGCACGTGCCGCGGCCGAGGTGATTTCGCATTTCGGAGCACGACCGGAAGCCGACTTAAAGGAGCTAGCGGGGCTTTGAAGCATGTGAAACGACTTGCTGTCTATTGTGGGTCAGCACCGGGCAATCATTCTGTCTTCGCGGATTCGACGCGAGCGACCGCAGCAGCAATGGTGCGCCGCGGCGTAGACCTCGTTTATGGCGGCGGACGCCTGGGCCTTATGGGCCTTATCGCCGACAGCGTGCTTGCCGGAGGGGCGCAGGTTTACGGCGTCATCCCGGCCGCTCTGGTCGATCTCGAAGTTGCCCACCTCGGCTTGACCGAACTGTATCGGGTCGAAACCATGCACGAGCGGAAGGCCAAGATGACGGATCTCGCGGATGCCTTTCTTGCCTTGCCCGGCGGCATCGGCACGCTCGATGAACTCTTCGAAGCTTGGAGTTGGAATGCGCTCGGTTATCACAAGAAGCCGTTCTGTCTGCTGAATGTCGACGGTTACTGGAATCGCATGATCGAATTCATCGAACATGCGACGCAGTGCGGCTTCTTGTCGCGCGAGCGCCGACACCAGCTACTCGTCGCTGAGACGCCCGACCAGGCGCTGGATTTGCTGGACGAAGCTGCAACAGCCGCTACGCAGGGGATGGTCTGGTAGTCGGCCCGCGGGAGGGGCTCAGTGAATCAAAAGCTGCTCGGCATCGCCGGGATAATTGTCATCCTCGGCATCGCCTTCGCGCTGTCGACAAACCGGCGAGCAATTCGAATTCGCGTCGTCGGCGCCGCATTCCTGCTCCAGGCCGCCATTGCGTTCCTTGTCCTCTATACGGACTGGGGGCGCGCAGGCATTCAGACCCTCTCAACCGGCGTCGGCAATCTCCTCGGCTATGCGACCCAAGGAACCGAGTTCCTGTTCGGTCCGAGTTCTGCCAACCCCCTTGCGCATACCTTCGCCATTGCAGCTCTTCCGGTCATTATCTTCTTCGCGAGCCTCGTTGCGATACTCTACTATCTTGGAATCATGCAGCGCGTCGTGCGGTGGGTCGGTGGCGCGATTGGCTGGGTGACAGGCATCAGCCGCGTTGAATCGCTCTCCGCTGCGGCAAATATCTTCGTCGGGCAATCGGAATCGCCGCTCGTCGTGCGCCCGTATCTCGCAGCATTGCCGCCATCGAGGCTGTTCACAGTCATGTGTGTCGGCATGGCCGGTGTCGCCGGCACCATCTTAGCGGCTTACGCGAGCCTGCTTGGCGCGAGCTACCTTCCTTACCTTCTTGCGGCAGCCTTCATGTCGGCGCCCGGTGGCATTCTCATGGCGAAAATGATCATGCCCGACGATCCCGCCGACAGCGACACCGTCGAAGATTCAAAGGTCGATGTCGCCGAGACGTTCGAGGAAGGCGTGAAGCCCGCCAACATCATCATGGCAGCGGCGCAGGGAGCGCAGACCGGCGTCAAGCTTGCAGTTGCCGTCGGTGCAATGGTCCTTGCCTTTGTTGCTCTTGTCGCGCTTGCGAATGGCCTGCTCGGCGGGCTTGGGAACATGCTCGGCGCAAGGGAGCTCAGCTTCCAGCGTATCATCGGCTATTGCTTTGCACCCGTCATGTTCCTGATCGGCATTCCGTGGCGCGAAGCCATTACCGCGGGAGGCTTGTTTGGGACAAAGCTTGTCCTCAACGAGTTCGTTGCCTTCATCGAGCTCGGCAAGATGGATGCCTCGACTCTCAGCTTGCGCAGTCGCGAGATCGTCACATTTGCACTTTGCGGTTTCGCGAATTTCAGCTCGATCGCCATTCAGATGGCCGTAACGGGGAGCCTTGCACCCAATCAACGGCCAGTTATCGCAAGGCTGGGAATCCGAGCACTGCTCGCCGGCAGCCTTGCAAATCTCATGAGCGCGGCGCTTGCTTCGCTGATGCTGCCATGACGCGAGTTCATCTGTTACGATGTAAGCCATGACAACAAGTACCGCCGATAATATCGCGTCCGTCTCACTCAAGGATGCGGAGTGCGATCCGGAGGCTTTCGCGCGGAAGCTTGGCAACAGCTTCGAGGAATATGGTTTCGCGATCCTGTCCGATCACGGCATTCCCCAGCAACTGATTGACGACGCGGAGGCAAAGGCGAAGGCATTCTTCGCACTGCCCGAGGAAGTTAAGCGCAAGTATCTTGTTCCGGGCGCTGGTGGGGCTCGGGGTTATACGCCGTTCGGCATTGAGACCGCCAAGGGCCACAAGGCGCATGACCTGAAGGAGTTCTGGCACGTCGGCCGCGACTTGCCGAAAGATCACAAATTCCGGGACCACATGCCCGATAATCTATGGCCTGCGGAAGTTCATGGGTTCAAGGAGACGTTTCTTGAGCTTTTTGCGACATTTGACCGGACCGGCCTTAAGGTACTCAAGGCAATTGCCCGCTATCTCAACATCGACGAGGACTATTTCGAGGATGCGGTGCGAGACGGCAATTCCGTGCTTCGTGCGCTTCATTATCCGCCGCAGACGGAACCGACCGGAGAGCATATAAGGGCCGGCGCGCATGAGGACATTAATGCAATTACGCTACTGCTCGGCGCCGAAGAGGCCGGCCTCGAGCTTCTAACGCGCGATGGCCGATGGATCCCCGTGTCGCCCGAGCGCGGCGAGCTCGTGATCAATATCGGCGACATGCTGCAGCGCCTTACCAACGGCAAATTGCGTTCGACATCACATCGGGTGGTTAACCCGACTCCCGAGCGCGCCAGCAGCGCTCGCTATTCGATGCCGTTTTTTCTTCACTTTCGATCCGATTTCCTCATCGAAGCACTGCCACAAACGGTTGGCCCCGCGGAGCAGCCCAAGTGGCCTCCGATCACCGCCAATGATTATCTGCAGGAGCGCCTTCGCGAGATTAAGCTGGTTTGACGTTGAGGTTAGCGGGGCCGAAGCCGGAAGGCAGTAGATCGCTGATCGTGTAGCGTTCGAGCTTGGATCCGTCGCCGCTTCCACACAAGATTGGCAAGTCTTGGCGACTTAGCTGTGCTGCTTCGAGGATTGCCTGTCGACAACCGCCGCAGGGGGTACAGGCGATCGAGTCCGTGCCACCCACCACAGCAATTCGCGCGATCTTGTCGAGGCCGAAGCTGTGCTGTGCGGCCGTGAGCGCGCTTTGTTCAGCACAGAGGCCGAGCCGGTAGCAGGCATTTTCCATGTTTGCGCCGGTTGCGATCTCGCCATCAACCGATTCAACGGCACAGCCGACGTGGAAGTTTGAGTAAGGCGCATAGGCTTTTCCCGCGGCGGATCGTGCGAGGAAGATCAGTTGTTCGTCTGTCATCCTCTTGTCTCTAATCGGCTTCACGGGGCATGCGCCAGTCATGTCGAGAACGAGAGTATCGAGTCGGATGCATTCGCGCCTTTCAATGATCGTTGTTGCCGTGGTTGCAATCATTCCTTCACCGGCGCTTGCCTGGGGCAAGACTGGGCACCGGGTCGTTGCTGCAATTGCCGATTCTGCGCTGAGCGGTCTCGCGCGAGCGGAGATCGCGCAGATCCTTGGCCCCGGCGAGAGCCTGGACGAAGCGGCGAACTGGCCGGACGAGATGCGCTCCGCTCCTGGCGACTTCTGGCAGAAACAATCGCCGCCTTGGCACTATGTGACGCTCAACGGTGATGTCTATGAACATGCACCTCCCGAGGGCGATGCGCTTGAAGCGCTCGAGCGCTTTACAAAGATATTGCAAGATCCCAGCGCCAGCCGGGCCGACAAGCAGCTCGCACTTCGCTTCGTCGTGCACATCGTCGGTGACCTTCACCAGCCGCTGCACGTCGGGAAATGCTGTGACCGGGGTGGCAATGACGTAAAGGTCACCTGGTTTGGCAAGCCGACAAATCTTCATTCCGTTTGGGATTCGGCACTCGTCGACGACGAGCAGCTTTCGTTCACCGAGCTTGCCGCGAAGCTCGAGAGACACACGAGCCCGCAAGAGATCGTAAGATGGTGGGACGTAAATCCCAGGGATTGGATCGCCGAAAGTGCGCAGATCCGGGATTCGGTTTATCCCGCGCAATCGGCTCCGGCGGGAGGGAAGGACTCGAGTGGTGCTCCGCAAGCAGTGCCGAACCTCTCCTACGCTTATGCCTTCAAATTCACGCCGATCATGGAGCAGCGGCTGAGCCAAGGCGGCATTCGCTTGGCAGCCTACCTGGATGCGATTTTCGCTGAAGCGCGCCGGCTCAACACCAAATCAGCGCCCAAATGATCCGCACCTTTTTCGCTCTCATCATCACGCTAGCAATCACAGCTTGCGTCTCGCCTATTGCGCCAACGCGGCTCGGTGACGGCCGAACTGCGGCGGTTCCGGTCGAAATACAGATTCTCGCCTTCAACGATTTTCACGGCAACATAGAAACGCCTCCTCCAGTCGACGTGTGGGATCACGACGGCACGAAGCAGCGGATTCAAACGGGCGGTGCAGCCCATCTTGCGGCAGCTCTCGCGGGCTTGCGTGTCGGTCATGCCAATACGATCACGGTATCTGCTGGCGACACCATCGGCGCTTCGCCACTGATCTCTGCCAATTACCTCGATGAACCAACGATCGATGCGATGAACCTCATGCATCTCGAGATCGGCTCGGTCGGGAACCACGAGTTCGACCGCGGAGCCGACGAGCTGAAGCGAATGCAATATGGCGGCTGCGCGAAATTCACGCGACGGACGCCCTGTGCCGTTGAGAAATTCGGAGGGGCCAAATTCCGCTACCTTGCGGCTAACGTAGTGCAGGCGGACGGAACGACCATTTTCCCCGCAACTGCAATCAAGCGGTTTGACACTCCCGCCGGGCCAATCACCCTTGGCTTCATTGGCGAGACCCTGAAGGGCACAGCGACTCTCGTAACGCCTTCGGGTGTCCGCGGACTCACATTTAAAGATGAGGCCGACACGGCGAATGCCCTTGTGCCGATGCTCAAGGCTGAAGGCGCCGATGCGATTGTCCTGCTGATCCACCAAGGTGGAAAGACACCTCAGTTCACCGCTGGAAACGCATGCGATGGGCTCACCGGCGAAATTATTCCAATCGTCCGCCGACTTGATCCGGCAATTGCGACCGTGATTTCGGCGCACACGCACTGGGCATACATCTGTCGCGGCACGCCAGCAGAAATCGGAAGCGGGCGCCTCCTCACGAGCGCCGGGAAATACGGATATTTCGTAACCGATGTTCGATTGAAGTTCGATCCTGCGACTCATCACCTTATCAGCCAGGATGCACGGAACATCATTGTCGGGAACGGGCAGAACGGCGCGGACGCTCGAGAGCAGGCTCTAGTTCAGCGCTATGCTTCCGCCGTTGCGCCAATTGCCAATCGCATTGTTGGCCGATTGTCGGCTCCGGCTCCGGCGGCTGCGGACGAGGCAGAGAGTCCTGCCGCTGATCTCATTGCGGATTCAATGCTTGCCGCCACGCGTGCACCAGACATGGGCGGTGCACAACTTGCGCTGCTCAATGCGACGGGTGTGCGCGTATCTCTTCCAGCCGGCGCTATCCGTTATGCCGATGCGTTCTCGATGATGCCGTTCGGCAACAATTTGGTGGTCATGACGCTGACCGGAGCGCAGCTGAAAGCGGCCCTTGAGCAGCAATATGCCGGTGCGCTTCCCCCCCGAGGGCTACGCCCGCACGCGCTCGCGACGTCGGCAGGTTTCAGCTACACTGTCGATATGCATCGCGCCGCGGGCGACCGCGTCATTGAGGCGAGGCTCAGCGGTACAGTAATCAGCCCCGATCGCCGCTACCGCGTCGTTGTGAATAACTATTTGGCAGCTGGCGGCGACGGATTGAGCGCATTTACGGCTGGTACCGACGTCACCGACCGTAACATCATCGACCTCGACGCACTCGTTGATTGGATCGCCCCTGGCCGGGACCCGCCCGCCGCAAATCGGATTCGCCTGTTCGGGGTCAACTGACAGGGCCGCTCGCGCGGGCTCCAATTGTCGGCGGAAATGGGGTTCGCAAGCTGCTCCAGGAATGTTGCGATCCTGTCATTCCAGCATAACCCGCTGCTGCAATGCGCGCGTCACAGCGGCTGTCGATCAACGCAGCGGCGGCTCATCGAAGCTCCGCAACTTTCGGCTGTGAAGTCCTTCACCTTCGCGCTGCAAGAGTTTGAGGGCCTCGACACCAATACGCAAATGCTGGCTGACGGCGCGTTCGTAAAATGCGTTTGCTTGTCCCGGAAGCTTCAGTTCACCATGCAATGGCTTGTCGGAGACGCAGAGCAAGGTGCCGTATGGTACGCGAAAACGGTAGCCTTGAGCCGCGACGGTTGCCGACTCCATGTCGATTGCGACTGCCCGGCTTTGATTGAAACGTAGCGCCGAGGCAGCATAGCGGAGCTCCCAGTTTCGATCGTCGGTCGTCACCACGGTGCCGGTCCTTAGCCGGCGCTTCACGCTGTCTTCGTCCTCTCCGGTGATCGCGGTCGTCGCGTCGAACAGAGCCTTTTGAACTTCCGCGATTGCGGGCAAAGGAATTTCAGGCGGCAGCATGTCGTCGAGCACATGGTCGTCGCGCAGATAGGCGTGCGCCAGAACATAGTCACCGATCGTCTGGCTTGGACGAAGACCCCCGCAGTGGCCGATCATCAACCACACCTCGGGACGGAGAACCGCGACATGGTCGCAGATGGTTTTCGCGTTTGACGGTCCAACGCCGATATTGACCAAGGTAATTCCGGTGCGGCCTTCTGCCATCAGGTGGTAAGCCGGCATTTGGTGGCGCCGCCACTGGCCCGCGGCGATTTCGGCTTCCGCGTTCACAAGCTCGCCAGGTTCGTACACGGCGCCGGGCACCGACAGCCCCGTAAAGCGCGAACCGTCTCGCCGCAGTGTATCGATTGCGACGCGTACGAACTCGTCGACATAGCGAACATAGTTTGTGAACAGAACGAACTGCTGGAAGTGCTCGGGCGGCGTGCCAGTATAATGACGCAGCCGCGCCAGACTGAAGTCGGTCCTCGGACCGTCGAACAGTGCAAGTGGCCGACTGCTGTTTTCGCCATTAATCCAGACACCGTCGGCAATTTCGTCGCCAAGATGGACCAGTTCGTTAGAAGGGAAGAAACGCGAAAGTTCGCTGGTCGAGATGTTACCGACCTCGATCCCGCTATTCTCGATTACGTAAGCGTAGGGGATCTCGCTTGCGGATCGGCCGACCGAAATCGCCACATCATAATCGCGGCTAAGGTGCTCGAGTTGATCCACCAGATAGTCGCGAAACAGCTCGGGTCGAGCGACGCTCGTCGCATAAGCACCGGCCTGGTTAAGCCGCGCAAATGCTCGCGCTGGTGCGGACCGCTGCAGCTTGCCGGCGTAGTCGATGCGCAGTTCCGGGTAGGCGAAAGCGCCGGTCCGACGTGAGCCTATGTCGGGCGGCGTGCGATCAGCGATGTAGTGGGAAAGCGCGCGCCGAAGATTTGCAACCGATTCGTCGTAAATGGCCGCCAACTGGTCGACGATCTCGTGGGCGTTCAAGTGACGCGACATGGGCCGCACTAAGCGATCAATTGCACCTGATGCAAGTGCAGACGCTGGGAGGGGCGATGTTCACGAACATTGCGACCGCTGGTGCTGGCTCTGAGCTATCAACCACTTTGGAAATGCTCGACAAAGGTATTCCTGACCGACGCCGCAAAGAAGCGCAATGGAGCGCGCAAGTCGATCGGCCGCCGTTCTTGCGGCTCCCGGCGGCGAGGGGGTAAGCAATGAACGATCATTTAATCCCGACGACGCGGCGATGCTTCATCGGAGCCGCCGGTGCTGTATTCATGACGAGCGCCGCAGTGGCGCATGCGTCTGAGGACCTCGAAAAGGTGACCCAGGCACTTGCTGATGCGCTTGCGCCCGCGCGCGTCGACATATGGTCGAAATGGACCCACCCCGACTTT
This sequence comes from Sphingomicrobium sp., assembly GCA_035653695.1. GTDB lineage: Bacteria > Pseudomonadota > Alphaproteobacteria > Sphingomonadales > Sphingomonadaceae > Sphingomicrobium. The sequence continues at coordinate 3,036 of DASRBJ010000106.1, read as the reverse complement.
GTACTCACGGACGAGAACGGCGAGCGCATCGAACGAAAGCAGTTTCTGGCCGAGATGCGACCATTACCCGCCGGAGCATCGGGAACCATCAAGGTGGCTCAGTTTTCCGCGCGAAAATTCGGTAATCTCCAGGTGGCGACCTACGTTCTCGAAGAGCTTGAACATTATCATGGGGAGGAGCTTCACGCCCGCTATCGCCAAACCGACAGCTGGCTTCGCACGAGCGCTGGTTGGCGCCTAATTGCATCCCAAGTCATCGCGCTTCGGACGGATCCTACGTCCGTCGACCTATCGGCAAAGCTCTGGGCGCAATATGTCGGTCGTTACCAACTGCCCGATGGCCTCACGATGGACATAGAGTGGAACGGGAACTCGGCAACCATGCGCAAGGGAATGGCTTCGGCTCGGTCGCTCAAGGCGGAGCTCGCGGACCTCCTTTTTGTCCCAGGCGAGCCCAGGGTCCGCTACCTGGTTGAACGTCGAGACGGCGGCGAAGTCGCACGCCTTATCCAGCGCCGAGAATCCTGGGATATCGTATGGAAGCGTCTATCTGCGACGACTATCGACCGTTCAGAGTAGGCGTGGTGCCCAGGAGAGGATAGGGCAGGCTAAACTCGAAAACGACGAAAAACAGCAAAAACCGCGCCGCCGCGACAGCGGCTTTTGTAGCGTGTCTTTGTAGCGCGAGACAGGGTGTTGTTTGGTCATTCTGCGCGCGCGCGCCGCTTAGGCTTATACCGCCAAGCTCTTGCGATGCTTTTCGATGGCCGCAAGGGTTTCTCTGGAAAAGGGCAAGTTGCTCTTTTCACGTATCCAAACATCATCGAACCGCTCAACGGTTTCCTTCGCGGTTGAGACAACAAGATGGCTCGGAACCTTCGCCCGATCCGCAATGATGGCGAGCGCGTCGTAATTAAACGACCGCCACTCTTTCGAGCGATGGAACTTAAGCGCTGACTCCTCCTCCGGAATATAGGGAACCGTGGAGACCAAATCGTAGGCCGGAGACAGCGTAGGATGATGGCCGTCGGGATATACCAACGACCAGTTCTTGAGGTGCATATCGCCGTTCCCGATTAAGACAGAATAGGTCAATCGGCGAATGAATTCCGCGACGCTGCGTTCATCCGTTTCGATGGCAAGCACTGAAAGTATCTGGCGATAGCTGGCATTGTCGTACTTCTCGTCCGCGAATACGCCGAACACTTGAGCGAAGTCCTCGATGTGGACGGCGCCTTGAGGGGAACGGTCGAAGCGCCGGATAGCGTAAGCCGACGTTCCATACCGAATGATGCCCTCGGGAAGGCCTTCGACATCATCGATGGATACGAGGTTGGTCTCTGGCACCTCGATACCGAGAACCGCCGCGAGGTTCATTGTCGCGAACTCATTTTCGGGAACGTCTGGATGGCGCGACGACGGTAGCTTGATAATCCAGTCGCCACCGGACCCGCTTACCGGGATAGTCAGTCCGCCGTGCTTCCCCTGATTTTTCACTGCCGAGAACTTCAGCTGCACGCCCGCTAGAGAGAACCGAAGTGCGTGTTTGGTCTGCTTGGCCGCTTCGCTTGTGCCAGCGTCATCTTCGACGATTGCCTCTGCCCCCACAGGCACGACCTCAACTGCCCCGGGCAAGTCCACTCCCAATTGGCCGAGCAACTGGTATTCACGAACGGCCTTCACGCCTGCCCGTCGGGCCAGATAATCGCGCAGCGTCCCTTCTGGGAGCAAGTTGGAAAAGAACGGTTCGATTCTAGTCTGGTACGCGCGAGGTTGATTGATGAGAGCGCCAAACGAGTCCTTGTAGGCGAGCGAAAGGACCGGCCGTTGCTCGTCTTGGACATAGGCGTCGTCAAAAGAAAAAATGCTTCTGTCGCCATCGAGCCTGGAGATGCTCCCGATGCGCGTGCCGGCAAGATTGACGTCGAGAGATGCGGCCTCAATCATCATCATTCTCGAGCCGGTAGGCGGGGAGTTGGCGTTGGGTTTCCACGAGCGGCGTGTGGACTTGGAGATTGCGGAAATTGCGCAAACCGGCTGTCGCTGCCTCGAGGCGCTTGGCAAGGAGAGCTGGGCCGTCTTGCGCATCCAAGAGCTTCTTGAGCCTCTGGGTCGGCTTCAGCGCCTCCTCGAGCGCCTTCAGTGTGGCGGCATCAAAGTTGAGCGAAGGGATGTTCCGGATGGCTCGTTGGAACGCATCAACCTGCGCAAGGTCGGGGAACTTTGTCTTGATGCGTTGCGCAAGCTGCGCCTGCTCGTTCAATGTGGCCACAGCACGGCTAGTCTCAGCGATGGGTCCGTGGGCGCGCACTGCGCCTTCAACGGCGGGTAAGGCCTTTCGAGGCACGAGTTTGACTTCCAAATCGAGCGCTCGAGCTATCTCCGCGAGGCTCGACAATTTCAGGTCAACGTCGCCCTTTTCGATTTTCGAGATGTGGCTCTGCGGTAGGCCAACTCGTCGCCCGAGTTCCTGTTGCGTGAGGGACTTACCGGCTCTCGCCTCTCGTAGGGAGGCGGCAACCTCTTTGATGCCGGCGGTGTTTTTCATAGGTTCCTATATATATCTTACTAGCGATATATGCTTCTGCGTATGAATTTTCAAGCAGCGTATATGTCGGCGCAGATAAACGTCGGCCTATATATGCTGAAAGATATGAGGTTCGCCGTACATTCTCAAGAATGCTGCCGATGAAGCCTAAAAGCGCGAGCACACCTTTCGCCAGAGGCTCACGCGACGTAGGCGGCAAGTGGTGCCCAGGAGAGGACTCGAACCTCCACGCCCTTGCGAGCGCCAGCACCTGAAGCTGGTGCGTCTACCAATTCCGCCACCTGGGCACGGAAGCAAGTCAATGAGTGGTAGGGCGCGCCATGTGGAGCGCTCCTTTCGCCTTGTCAATCTAGGAACCGGGCGGCTATCGCGCCATGCTTATGATCGAGCGGAAAGAGCAGCTTGTCACGGTGTTCGGAGGCGCCGGGTTCATCGGCCGCTACGTCTGCGAGCTCCTGTTCAGGAGCGGCGTCAGGGTGCGTGTCGCG
>DASRBJ010000105.1:0-2825 GCA_035653695.1 Sphingomicrobium sp. | reverse complement strand
CGAACAATATGCCATCGGCACTCGAAACCTCCCGTCGGAAGCGCTGCCATTCGCTGGGCGGCTCGCTGTCGAGATCCTGGTTGTATAGCGGCAAATCCCCAATCTCGACTATCGAGCAATCAAGATCATCGCCCGGAATTCGGCAGATCGCGCGCGCCATCTTGCGGTTGAGGCTAGCTTCACGAAGGCTGCCGACGATGATCGCAATTTTGTAAGCCATGGCTCAGCTCCAGTTCGGATGCGAGCCCAATACGCGCTCGAGCGGAAAGTTTCGAGAATTCGTCGAAGGGGCACTCCTCGCGAGGCCAGGAGTGCCCTTTCGCACTGGATCAATGCGAGAGATCGTCCTCGACCATCCGCCACTCCTTTGCGGTAAGGCAAGCCCGATTGCGCAGCCGCGAATAGCTCGACGGGAGCTGGCGGCATATCTTCTTATCTTGAAGCGATACAGCGCCAGGCGCTGCTCCACCACCCGCACTCGGGTTCCCCTGCTGCTGTTCGTCGGCCGGCGCAATCTGCCTTGCAATCGACGGAGGGTTGGATGAGCCGGGCGTCGCCGTGACGATTAAGGCAGCGAACGGCAAGAGCATCATTCTGTGCATCGTACATCTCCCTGTGTTGGGCAAAGCGATGCTACAGCCGCGCCGCCTCGGCGAGCCATCCGCCGCCTGTCGTCCAGCAGACTCGCAAAGCGGCTTGGTCGAAGAATGGCTTCGACGAACGCCGTTTGTCGAACGATGACGGTCAGAGCCGCGGATTCACCGGCGACGAGTCGAATGGCGAATGTTGGGCGGCCGACCGCGTTTGCCGGAAACTCTCACACGATCCCGCCGTGGCGCTGCTGAGCGACCGCCATAGCTTCCTTCGGGCAATTGAAACTGGAGCGCGCCAGTGATCGGGTTTGCGTCGGCAAGTCGCAAGGTCAGCTTTTGACCAATGCGATAAGTTTCGCCGGTCTCGTCACCAACCAGAGTCCGAGCTGCTTCGTCGTAGCGGAAATATTCACGACCAAGATCCTTGGCGAGTAACAAGCCATCGCCGCCAAGGTCGTCAACGGTCGCAAAAAAGCCGAACGGTTGCACACCGGTAATCCGGCACTCGACAAGTTGGCCGACCTGGTCGGCAAGGAACGCCGCGACGTACCGGTCGACTGTTTCGCGCTCGGCTTCCATCGCTCGCCGCTCGAGCATCGAGATCTGTTCGCCGATGCGCTCGAGATGTTCTGCATCACCCGGCGCCATACCCCCGTCACCAAGCTTGTAGGCGGTCACTAGCGAGCGATGGACAAGGAGGTCGGCGTAACGTCGAATGGGCGATGTGAAGTGAGCATAGCTCGAAAGGGCGAGACCGAAATGTCCAAGCCGTTCGGGTGTGTAGCGTGCCTGCATCTGCGTGCGAAGCAGCTGCTCCATGATCTCCTCACGGCCATCGCTATTTCCAAGTCGCTCGATTATCCGGTTGAATGTGCTCGGCTTGATCACTTGGCCGAGCGCAAATTCTATTCCGAATGTCGCAAGATAATCCTTGAGCGCGGTCAGCTTTTCGCGACTGGGGGGTTCGTGAACCCTATACATGACCGGCGCCTTCTTAGCTTCGAGTGCGCGCGCAGCCGCGACATTCGCGGCGATCATGAAGTCCTCGACGAGCCGATGTGCATCGAGGCGATCGCGCGCGGCGATTGACGTGATGCGCCCCTTCTCGTCGAGCATCACCCGCCTCTCGGGCAAATCGAGCTCCAACGGCTCGCGTTTGTGACGCGCCATGAACAATGCGCGCCAGCAGGCCCAGAGTGGCTTCAGCGCCCTTTCGACGAGTTCCTCGGGCACACGTCGCTCGAGGTCGGGCATCGAACAGACCGGCGATGCGACGTCGATGCGTTCTTGCGCCGCCGCGTCAATCGCGTCCTGGGCATCCTCATAGGCGATGTTTGCGGCGATTCGCACGCGTGCGCGGCTAAAGCGCCAGCTCTTGATCGCGCCGCGTGCGTCGATCTTCAGATGACACGCTAGCGCGGCGCGGTCCTCGCCTTCCTTGAGCGAGCAGATGCCAGCGGACAATTCTTCGGGGAGCATCGGCACAACGCGGTCGGGGAAGTAGACACTGTTTCCTCTCGAACGCGCCTCCCGATCAAGCTCGGAGCCCGGTCGGACATAGTAGCTTACATCGGCAATCGCGACGATCGCATTCCAGCCCCCTTCCCCATCTGTTTCAGCCCAGATGGCATCGTCATGATCGCGAGCATCGCGTGGATCAATTGCGACAATAGGTAAATGCGTGAGGTCCTCTCGATCGACGAGCGGCATCTTGCCCGCGCGGCGAGCCTCCTCGATTGCATCGCGACTGAACTCGGCACGAAGGCCATGCTTATGAATGGCAATGAGGCTGAAGCTCCTCGGCGCGAATGGATCGCCGAGAACTGCTTCCACCCTTGCAGATAGGCGCGGTGGGCGGCCGCTGATCTCGCAAAGCACGAGGTCGCCCGCTTCGGCTTCACCCATGTCGGCAATGACAAGTTCGCGTCGCTCCCGCTTGTCGACCGGAGAAAGCCAATATCGGTCGCCTTCGCCACGTACCACGCCAAGGACCAGCTCAGCGGCACGCGCGAGCTTTTTCATCGCATGCGCTACATACCCGTTTGGATGCTCTTCAGTGCGCGCAAGAACGCGGTCGCCAATGCCCAACGCGCCTCCCTTCGCGCGTTCTCGAATTCGCAGGCGCGGCGGCGAGCCCTCGGCATGCCATTGTTCGGGGACTCCCCACGCGTTTCCGTGCTCATCAATGGACTGGACCCGCAGCACGGTAACCTTGGGTACTCCACCACTCTT
>DASRBJ010000104.1:0-3841 GCA_035653695.1 Sphingomicrobium sp. | reverse complement strand
GCCTATCACATGGGTGGCTATCCCGATAAGGCAAACGCCGAGGCGGACGCGTTACTCGCCAAGGATCCGCATGATCCATTCTTCCTCGAGCTCAAGGGGCAGATACTGCTCGAAGGCGGCAAACCCAAGGAAGCGATCGCGCCGCTCAGGGAAGCTACCGAGCGCTCGGGCAAGATGCCGCTCATTGCCGCAATGCTTGGTCATGCACTGGTCGCGACCGAGGACCCCAAGAACTATCCGGAGGCCAAACTCGTTCTCAAAGAAGCGGTGAACAAGGATAATCAGGATCCCTTCGCCTGGTATCAGCTCGGAATAATCTACGAAGCGGAGGGAGATCCCGGCCGCGCAGCACTCGCCACTGCTGAGCGCAGCAACCTTGAAAACAATCCGAAGCTTGCCTTTGCGAGCGCGCAGATGGCGATGAAGGCGATCCCGCCCAATACACCGGACTACCTCCGCGCCCAGGACATCGAGATGGTGTCGCGAAATGTGCTCGCGAAGAAAGACAAGAGATATCGCGACGATAAAGAAGAGAAAGAGCGAATGCAGTGACTGACATGAGGGCCACGGCCCGTGGCCACGGCGGACTTGGCGCCGGCCTCGTCGGAGGGATTGCCGGGGCTCTGCTGACAGCAGCCCTGTTGCTCTTTGCAACACCTCAAATGTTAAGCACGAAGATTGTGCGGGAGGGACTGCTTTCCGATCCCAAGATCCTGAGCGAGACGATCGATGCGTTGCACGATGCTCAATATGCACCCGTCATCGCGGCAAATCGCGCGGCCATCGAAACGCCTTTTGCGAGCTCATGGAAAGGAGCAAGAAAGCCCGACGTTACCTTGGTCGAGTTCTTCGATTACGCCTGTCCCTACTGCAAGGCGAGCAACCCATCCGTCGACCGGCTTTTGAAGGAAGACCAAGGCCTCCGCGTCGTCTACCGCGAACTTCCGATACTCGGGCCGGACAGCGTGACTGCCGCTCGGCTATCGCTGGAAGCTTCGAAGATTGGGAAATTCGCGCAGTTCCACGATACCTTGTGGCAATCCGGACGACCCGCGCCCGATACGAACGCGAAGGCCGCCGCCGCCGCTGGCATTAGCGCGGTCCCGGTCACCGACGCTGGAATCGAAAACGAACTGCAGCGCAACATGAAGCTTGCAAGCGAGCTTGGCGCGACTGGAACGCCTCTATTCGTGGTTGGAAACCGGGTGCTGAACGGAGCTGTCGGCTACGACATGCTGAAGGAAGCGATTGCCGAAGCACGTCAGAAGGCGTGAGCTGACGCCTCGCATCAGCCGACCGCTTGCAAAATAAGCCTCTCCTTGACTGCTGTGGCTTTCGCGGCTGAGTAGTCGTCGATGAGGGAGGGCGTCCATGCGTGTAGGGCTCATTATATTGTCGATTGCAGCGGCAGCTAGTGGACTTGGCGCCGTCAGCGCCGCGACAAGCGATGATCCCTACCTTTGGCTCGAGGACGTTTCGTCACCCAAGGCGCTCCAGTGGGTGGAAGCACATAATGCAAAGTCGACGGCCGTGCTTGAGGCCGATCCTCGCTACGCCCGCTTTTACAAGCAGGCCCTGGATATCGCGCAGGCGAAAGACCGCATCCCGGTCGGTGAATTCATCGGCGGCCAGGTTTACAATTTCTGGCAGGATGAGGACCATGTCCGAGGGCTCTGGCGTCGTACAACGCCCGAAAGCTATGCGACGGGCAACCCTTCGTGGGAGACAGTTCTCGATCTCGACGCACTTGCAAGATCGGAGAAAGCCAACTGGGTCTGGAAGGGCGCGGATTGTGCGCGTCCCGCCGAACGCCGCTGCCTCATTAATCTCTCCGACGGCGGCGAAGACGCTGTAACGATCCGTGAATTCGACCTTCCGACCAAATCGTTCGTGAAACACGGTTTCTACCTTCCCAAGGGAAAACAGCGTGTCGCGTGGGAAGATGAGAATACGCTCCTCGTATCGCGCGCGTGGAGGAAGGGTGAACTTGGTCGTACGGGCTACCCGTACATTGCCAAGCGGTTGCGACGCGGCGAGCCGCTCGCACGAGCGGTGGAAGTCTACAGGGGAAGCCCCAAGGACGGCGGCTATGGCGTAAGCCCGTTCGTCCTGCGTGACGGCCAAAACCGAAGCATTTCACTGATCGAGCGGCCGCTCGACACCTTCAATCACGAGACATTCGTGCTGACGCCCAAGGGCGCTCGTCGCGTTGCGATGCCGGGAAAGTCGGATCTTACGGACCTCGTCGACGGACGCATCATCATTCACAATCGCGAAGACTGGAAAGTCGGCAACGAGAGTTTCCCCGCCGGTTCGGTGCTGGCGGTCGATCTTGCGAGGCTCAAGGCCGATCCGGTGCATCTTAAGCCGACGATCGTTTACGCTCCCGCGGCTCGCGAAGCACTCCAGAGCGTCTCATCTTCGAAAGACATCCTGCTTGTCGACATTCTCGACAACGTGCGCGGCCGTACTCTCGCTTATAGGCCACAACCGCACGGCGGCTGGACCCATATGACGCTGCCATTGCCGGAGAACTCGACGGTTGACGTGACCTCGACCAGCAATACGGACGACCGTGCGCTAATTTCGGTGACGAACTTCCTGACGCCGCCTTCCTTGTGGCTCGCGGATGGATCGACCGGTGCTGCCCGCGAGATCATGCAGCAGCCCGCGAAGTTCGATGCGTCGAACCTTGTCGCCGAGCAACGGGAAGCTGTCTCGAGCGACGGCACAAGGATCCCCTACTTCCTGGTCCACCGGCGCGACATGAAGCTCGACGGAAACAATCCGACACTGCTTTATGCCTACGGTGGGTTCGAGATCAGCGAGACCCCGACCTATTCAGCCGTCACTGGAAAGCTTTGGCTTGAGAATGGCGGCGTCTTCGCACTCGCGAACATTCGCGGCGGTGGAGAGTTCGGGCCCAGTTGGCACGAAGCCGGGATCGGAACGAAGCGGCAGATCATCTACGACGACTTTGCTGCCGTTGCGAAGGATCTGATTGCGACGCACGTGACCAGTCCACGCAGGCTCGGGATCCGCGGCGGATCGAACGGCGGTCTCCTCATGGGCGTTGAATTCACCGAGCATCCCGAGTTGTGGCACGCGGTTGTCATCGATGTGCCGCTGCTCGACATGATCCGGATCTCGAAGATTGCAGCCGGCGCATCCTGGGAAGGCGAATATGGCAGCGTCGATGATCCCGCGGTTCGCGCATTCTGGGAGAAGACGTCGCCCTACCAGAACCTCCATGCCGGCACGCACTACCCGACACCGTTCATCTTCACGACCACCAAGGATGATCGCGTCGGGCCGCAGCACGCACGCAAGTTCGCGGCACGAATGGAAGAGCTGGGTCTGCCCTTCTATTATTATGAAAACACTGAAGGCGGTCATGCTGCCGGAGCGAACCTCAGGCAAACCGCGCACACGAACGCGCTCGAGATGACCTATCTCACTCGAAAGCTCATGGACCCGGTCGAGCCGAAGTAGATCAGGCGAGAGAAGCGAAGAAAAGGATCGTCGCGACGGCCATAAGGGCCGTCGCGCACCAGCCGAGGATTGCAGCTCCTGGAGCAAGTATGAGATGCCCCATCGCTCGCCGATTAGTAACGATGAGCATCATCAGCGCCATCAGGGGTGCAGCGAGGACGCCGTTGACAACGGCACTCCAATAAAGCGCCTGGACGGCGTTTACACCGACGGACTGGAGCAGCGCGCCGGCGAGCGTGGTCGCGGCAATAGTCCCATAGAAGAGTCTTGCCTTGAGAGGCTTGGAGTCGAGGCTTGCCGGTCGGCCAAACATCTCGGCAACGGCATAGGCCACGGAGCCGGCAAGAAC
>DASRBJ010000103.1:0-3034 GCA_035653695.1 Sphingomicrobium sp. | reverse complement strand
CGAGCCCCCCGAAAGACCCGGCGATGTTCGCCGACTTTTGCGGACGCATGATCGAGCGCTACGCGCCTCGGTCCCAAGTGAGAGTAGCCGCCGAATGAGCCTGCATGACCCCAAGCGCACTGACGTCAATGTGGCCATCGTTGGCGTCGGGAATTGCGCGAGTTCGCTGATCCAGGGGATCGCGCATTATTCGAACGGCGGCGCCAACGAGCAGATCGGCCTCTCGCACTGGGACCTCGGCGGCTATCGCCCGAAGGACCTCAAGATCGTCGCCGCGTGGGACATCGACAGGCGCAAGGTCGGCCGCGACGTCGCCGACGCGATCTTCGCCCCGCCCAATTGCACCACCCTCTTCTGCGATCATGTCGCGCCGACTGGCACGCGCGTGCGCATGGGCGCGGTGTTCGACGGAATTGCCGAGCATATGGCGAATTTCCCCGACGAGCGGACGTTCATGCTCGCGGACGAACAGCGCGAGCCGAGCCAGGCGGACGTCGTCGACGTGCTCCGCGAAACGAACACCGACGTGATGATCAACTATCTGCCGGTCGGATCGCAGAAGGCTACGGAATTCTACGCCGAATGCGCGCTCGAAGCGCGTGTCGCGTTCGTCAACTGCATCCCCGTGTTCATCGGTAGCGACCAAGTCTGGGCCGAGCGCTTCGAAGACGCCGGAGTCCCGGTCATCGGCGACGACATCAAGTCGCAGCTCGGCGCGACGATCGTGCACCGCGTGCTCACCGATTTGTTCAAGAAGCGCGGCGTCAAGCTGGACCGCACCTATCAGCTCAACACGGGCGGCAACACGGACTTCCTCAACATGCTTGAGCGCGCACGGCTCGCGTCGAAGAAGATCAGCAAGACCGAAGCGGTGCAGTCCGTCGCCAAGCACCGGCTCGATCCCGACGACATCCACGTCGGCCCGAGCGACTATGTCGCCTGGCAGAACGACAACAAGGTCTGCTTCCTCCGGATGGAGGGCCAGCTGTTTGGCGGCGTTCCGATGAACCTCGAGCTCCGCCTGTCGGTCGAGGATTCGCCCAACAGCGCGGGCGTCGCCATCGACCTGATCCGCTGCGCTCGCCTTGCCAAAGACCGCGGCATCGGCGGCCCGATCCACGCGGCTGCGTCGGCATTCTGCAAGCATCCGCCACGTCAGCTGCCCGACGACGAGGCGTTCGTCGAACTGGAGCGCTTCATTCGCGGATAGGTGCTTGAGCTCTCCCGTTCGGCAGCCAACCTCCGGGCGATAACCGAAGAGGTCGAGCGATGGGTAAAACGTTGTTATTGGCCGCAGCGCCGCTGCTCATTGCGGCCGCTCCGTCGTGGCAGAGGCAGGCGCTCTCGTCAGCTGCGCCCTTCATCGACAAGGCGTACAATGAGTGGACCCGAGCGATCGTCAGCGGGGACGCCGACGTGCTCAGCGCCCCCTATGCGCCCAACGGGATCTTCATCGGGCCGGACGGGTCGGAGGTGCGGGGCAGAGACGCCGTGCGCGCGATGTACGCAAAATCGCGCGGCGACCTGAAGATCGTCAAGGCAAGCATCCACAGCGACGGACGCGCCGCGCATGATGCCGGCGACGTGTACGAATGGGGCACGGCGTCCATGACCGTCGAGCAGGGCGGCAAGATCCGGCAGGCCAAGGGCCGCTACCTCACCGTTTGGCACCGCAGCGGCAAGCGCTGGTTGATTTCGCACAATATTGCCTTCTGAGCGAAGCGATCGTCGCGCTCCGGCGTTTCACCGCAAGAGGAGACTGGAAATGCCTGCAAAATCGAAAGCTCAGCAGCGCGCCGCCGGCATCGCGCTCTCGGTCAAGGAACATGAGAAGCCGAAGAGTTCGCTCAAGGGCGCGTCCAAGAGCATGTATGAATCGATGAGCGAGAAAGAGCTCAAGAAGATGGCGTCGACCAAGCGCAAGGGTAAGCCCGAGCACGTCGGCGATTAGCCACGTTACTGAGCGATCTTGAACTTAATGTCGATGACATCATAGCTCGCCACCTTCGTTCCATCGGCGAGCTCCGCCGGCTCAAATTTCGCGTTCCGGGTAATCTTCTCGCAGACGACTTGGTTGAACTGCGGGAGCTTGAAATGGCTCAGGCTTGTGCACTTGGTCACGCGACCCGCTGCGTCAACCAGCACCCGCGCCTTCACGTCGGATTGCTGGTTCTGGTCGAGCATTTCTTTCGGATAATCGTCCGCGCTGATGAGCTTGCCGACGTTAGACAGCCACGGCCGTCTGGTAATTTTTGCCTCCGTCTGCGTATCCACGCCCCAATCCTGGAGCGAATCCTGCATGCACTGATCGAATGCCTTGATCGCCTGTCCAAGCGACCCGGTTTCTATAATCACGTGTTCGCCTGCACGTTCATCAATCTCAAGCTCGGCAGTGCTCGCTGCGAATTCCTGTCGCTGCGATTGCAGCTCGAGCTTGTCGGATAGACTGGTCGCCGGCGGCCGGACGTGAGGATACGCAGCAAGTTGTCGCAGTTGCGCATCCACCTTTGCCTCCGCCTCGTCGGGCAGTAGGTCGATGCGAGAGAAAAAGATTGCTGGCTTCCCGGTTGCGGATTGTACGACCTCACCATTTTGGGGGTTTTTCTGAACAGGCAGAAACCGCGCCGAGACTTCGTCGTAATTGGTTCGAAGCGGGGCCCCGATGAGCAGCATGTCGACCTTTTCGGGGGAATAGCCTTCGAACATCAGCGTCGTCGCCGAGTCACCTTCGCCGAAGGTTCGGATGAGATGACAGCTCTCGTCCCCGTAATCGACGACCCACGGACTTGATGGCTGAAGCCGCACCGGCTGGGCCGCAGCCATGATCAGTGGCGCAGTGGCGGCGCACGCCAGAAACGCACCTAGACGCATTACACCCCTCTCCCCGAGCTCACGCAGGCTAAGAGAACCCGATCGCGAGGTCTAGGGTCAGAGCTTCTCCGTCAGCTCGGGCACGATTTTGAACAGGTCGCCGACGAGGCCGATGTCCGCGACCTGGAAGATCGGCGCTTCCTCGTCCTTGTTGATGGCGATG
>DASRBJ010000102.1:0-5605 GCA_035653695.1 Sphingomicrobium sp. | reverse complement strand
CGCCTCGATGGCACGATTGCGGTCGTAACCAACATCGATCCTGAGCATCTTGAGCATTACGGGAGTTTCGAACGCGTCAAAGACGCGTTCGTCGAGTTCGTCGAGAACGTCCCGTTCTACGGACTTGCGGTCCTGTGCGTTGACCATCCTGAAGTGCAGAATATCATCGGCCGCATCCGCGACCGGCGAATAGTGACCTATGGATTTTCGGCACTTGCAGACGTGCGAGCTGATAATGTCACGGCAATCCCTGGCGGAAGCCGTTTCGATGCACTCATTCTCGAGCGCGAAGGTGAAAGACGCACGGTCGAGGGGATCCACGTGCCGATCCCCGGCAAGCACAATGTTCAGAATGCGCTCGCAGCAATTGCCGTGGCACTGGAGCTCGGAATTTCGGATGATGCAATAGTTGCTGGCTTTGAACGGTTTGAAGGCGTCAAACGACGCTTCACTAAAGTGGGGGAGATCGGCGGCGCAACCATCATCGATGACTATGGCCACCATCCGACCGAAATACGTGCTGTTCTCGCTGCGGCGCGCGAGAGCGCAGAGGGGCGAGTTATCGCAGTCATGCAGCCGCATCGGTACACTCGACTGCAAACGCTGATGGACGAGTTCCAGAATGCGTTCAACGATGCCGACGTTGTGTTCGTTACGCCCGTCTATGCTGCGGGCGAGGAACCGATCGAAGGTATTGATTCCAATTGCCTCGTTGAAGGACTGCGAGCGCACGGTCATCGGATGGTCCGCGCGGTCGAAACGCTCGACGAGCTTTGCCAAGCTCTTCGCGACCTCGCCGCGGATGGCGATATCGTGATATGCCTTGGAGCTGGCGATATCACGAAATGGGCCGCGGCACTTGCGAACGGCATCGGCGAAGCGCGAGCGAGTAAATGAACGCACTTGCGACGATCCCCACCGTTCGTGGTTCGCTAACGGCCAACGCGCCGCTCGCGCCGCTGGTCTGGTTCAAGAGCGGTGGAAATGCAGACTGGTTGTTCGAACCCAAAGATGAGGAAGATCTCGTCGGATTCCTTCGCGCACTCGACCCCGATGTACCAGTGATGGCGCTCGGGCTCGGCTCGAACCTCATCGTTCGCGACGGCGGGATTCGCGGTGTTGTTGTGCGACTTGGGAAGCGGTTCGCGAAGGTTGAACGCATGGACGACGCGACTCTCCGCTGCGGCGGAAGCGCGAGCGGCATACTCGTCTCGTCCACGGCGCGCGATCATGCAATCGCCGGGCTCGAGTTCCTTCGCGGCATTCCCGGTACGGTCGGCGGCTTCGTGCGCATGAATGGAGGGGCGTATGGGCGCGAGGTCAGCGACATCCTCGTCTCGGCGCGGCTTGCACTGCGCTCAGGGGAGATCGTCGAGTGGCCAATTGAGCAATTCGACTACAGTTATCGCCATAGCGACGTGCCGCCGGGTGCGATCGTCATCGAGGCGACGTTCAAGGGTACGCCCGGAGACAGCGCTGCGATCGGCGCGGAGATGGACGCAATAGCGCGAGCGCGCGAAGAATCGCAGCCACTGCGCAGCCGCACGGGCGGCTCCACCTTCAAGAATCCGCCTGGGCACAAGGCGTGGGCGCTGATCGACGCGGCAGGTTGCCGCGGACTTCGGCAGGGTGACGCCCAAGTGTCGGAAAAGCATTGCAATTTCCTGCTCAACCTAGGTAGCGCCACAAGTGCCGACATTGAAGCGCTCGGTGAGGAAGTCCGCCGTCGTGTCGCGCAGAAAACGCACATCAATCTGGAATGGGAAATCCAGCGCGTGGGGGTCGAGGGGTGAACAGGGATCGTCATGTCGTCGTACTGATGGGGGGCTGGTCGTCGGAGCGAGAAGTGTCGCTCACGAGCGGCAAGGGCGTCGCAACTGCCCTTCGCGAACGTGGCTGGTCGAACGTGACGGAGCTCGACATGGACCGCAACGTCGCAGCGCGGCTCGCAGAGCTAAAGCCCGACGTCGTTTTCAATGCGCTTCATGGAACACCCGGAGAAGACGGCACCGTCCAGGGCATGATGGACCTCATGGGCCTGAAATACACGCACAGCGGCCTTGAGACTTCGGTGATTGCAATCGACAAGGAGCTCACCAAGATGGTGCTTGTCCCGCATGGCATTCGAATGCCGGCTGGCCGGATCGTCTCGAGCAAGAGCCTCCATCAGGAGGACCCTATAGACCGACCTTATGTGTTGAAACCCGTCAATGAAGGCTCCTCGGTCGGTGTCGCCATTGTCACGAATGACGGCAATTACGGAAATCCAATCGGCAAGGATGTGCCCGGGCCTTGGGATGAGTTTGACGAGCTGCTCGCCGAGCCTTTCATCAGGGGTCGAGAACTGACCGTTGCTGTCCTGTCCGGCGAGCCGCTCGCCGTAACCGAGCTAAAGCCCAAGGCCGGCTTTTACGATTATGCCGCTAAATATACGGACGGTCTTACCGTTCACGTTTGTCCCGCAGAGATTCCCTACGAAATCAGTGTCGCCATGATGGACATGGCTGCTCGAGCGCATGTGCTACTCGGTTGCCGCGGAGCATCACGGTCGGATTTCCGCTGGGACGACGAGCAGGGGGAACAAGGAATTTACCTGCTCGAAGTGAATACACAGCCCGGCATGACTCCGCTCAGTCTCGTTCCCGAGCAGGCGAAGGTGAAAGGCATTCCCTACGGGGAGCTGGTCGAGCGTCTGATCGCGGAGGCTCTTGGATGAGTGCTGCTCACGTCCGGCGCGGGAGCGTCGCTCGCGCGAGTGCGAAAAAGGCGCCGAAGGTTGCTGTTCCAAAGAAGATCGCCAAGCGCCTTCCGGTTGACCAGGCTCGTGTGAACAAGATCGCCGGGGCGGTATTTGGCATCTTCGTACTTGCGATCGGTGCACTCGTGCTCGTTGCACTGGACATTCCAGCGAAAGCGGAGCGCGCCGCAGGTACGGCTGTCGGCGATGCCGGTTTCGTGGTCAGCGGTTATCAGATCACGGGCATTAGTCACATGGATCGCCGGCTCGTCGACGCTGTGGTCGCCGACGAATTGCATCGCGTCGCAACCGAGAGCGGCGCCGAGAAAGCGCCGCAGGCACTCGTCAATGTCTCCGCGATTAGGCAGCGACTGCTTGCCTATGGTTGGGTGAAGGACGCCCGCGTATCGCGGCGCCTGCCCGATACGCTCGTGATCGACATCGTCGAGCGAAAGCCCGCGGCATTGTGGCAGAACCAGGGGCAGCTTGCACTGATTGACAGCGATGGAGTCGTGCTTGACCGTGTTCCGGTCGATAAGATGCCCGACCTGCCGCTGCTAATCGGCGCAGGCGCGAACAGCCACGAACAACAGCTCAGCCGAATCATGGCTGACGTGCCGACGCTGAAGCCGCAGCTCGCGTCGGCGACATGGATCGGCGATCGGCGGTGGGACTTGTCGTTCCAGTCCGGGGAAACTGTCGCGCTGCCCGAAGGTGAGTCGGCGGCTCGCGATGCCCTGTCGAAATTTGCGCGCGTCGATAAGCAAAGCGGCCTTCTCGGTCGTGGCATCGTCCGCTTCGACCTTCGTGTTCCGGGCAAGATGATCGTCCGACTGCCACGAGCCCCTGGCGAACCCATAATACCGGCGTCCGCTATGCCTGCGGCACAGGAGGGCTAGTGGCGCAAGTCGTCGATCGATCAGTAATCGCCGCCCTCGACATCGGTTCTTCAAAAGTCAGCGCGATCATTGCGCGCCTCGAGGAAGATCGCCGGTTGACGGTTCTCGGGACGGGGCAGCGCGAAAGCCGCGGAGTAAAGCGCGGCTTCATCACCGACATGGGCGCTAGCGAGTTCGCCGTGCGCGAAGCGGTGGAACTTGCCGAACGCATGTCCGGCCTTACCGTCGACGATGTCTGGGCAAGCTACGGTGCCGGCGGTCTCGTTAGCGACGTTGCCAATGTCGAGGTCGAGCTTGGCGGGCATCCCGTTGAACAGGCCGATATCGACCAGCTCCTTGCGGCCGGGAAGGACGCGATCGACCGCAATGGCCAAGTGGTCCTTCACGCGCATCCGGCGCTGTACACGATTGATCGTGCGCAGGGTGTTCAACAGCCCATCGGTCTTCATGCAAGCCGCCTGGGCGTCGACATCCATGTCGTCGCCGCGGAACCTTCCCCCCTTCGCAACATCGATACGGTCATTCGCCAGGCACATCTTGGCGTAAGAGCGATCGTTGCATCGCCGATCGCCGCTGCGCTTGCTTGCCTTAGCGACGAGGAGCGCGAGCTTGGCGTCGCACTTGTCGAAATGGGGGCGGAAGTGACCAACGTTTCCGTGCATTTGGGCGGGATGATGGTCGGCCTGCGCTCAGTCCCGCTCGGAGCGAAGGACATCACGAACGACATTGCGGCGGCCTTCGCGGTACAGCGCCGTGACGCGGAGCGGCTCAAATGTTTCTACGGCTCGGCGATGACCAGCCCGCGCGATAACCATGAGATGATCGAGGCTGCTCAGATCGGCGCTGAACCGGGTGCAGAGCCGATGAAGCTGACACGTGCGCAGCTCATGATGGTGATCCGACAACGAGTGGAGGAGCTGACGAACGAAATCGAGGCGGCACTCAAAGATCTTGGCTTCACCGGGCCCGTCGGTCGCCAAGTGGTACTTACCGGGGGCGGAGCCGAGCTCAAGAACGTCGCCGATTACATGCAAGGTGTCCTCGGCCGCTCCGTTCGGGTCGGTAGACCAAGGCAGATCACGGGACTTCCGGACGCCCATAGCGGGCCAGCATTTTCTACGCTTGTCGGACTTGCTCTTCTGGCGGCCAGCGGCCGCGGCGACATCCGTGATATTGCTGGTCCGGTTGCACGCCCCCCACGGTCGAAGGGGGTTCTGGGGCGGCTCATAGACGCGATGAAAGGCGGCTATTAGAGCGGCACGTTCGGGAGGCGGCATGGCAACGATAGCGATCAAGGGAAAAGCGAGCAGATCGACGACGCTTCTGGTGCTTCTGCTTGGCGCCGCGACTTTTCTTAATTACGTCGATCGTGGAGCAGTCGGTATCGCCGCGCCGGTGATGACTCGAGAGCTTCGACTTTCTCCCGAGGCATACGGGCTCATCTTTTCCGCATTCTTTTGGGTTTACGCGCCTGTTCAATTGTTCGCCGGCCGCCTCTGTGACCGGTTCTCGGTTTACAGCCTCATTGCTGCGGGGATTGCGCTGTGGGCAGGCAGTACATTCATCACGGGCTTTGCCGGCGGCTTTACGTCACTGCTGGTTCTTCGGATTCTGCTTGGCGTCGGCGAAAGCATCTCGTTTCCCGGCAGCACGAAGATAATATCGCGCCACGTCCCGGCGCAGAAGCGAGGAATTGCCAATGCAATCGTTGCGTCAGGCCTCGCGCTTGGGCCGGCAGCGGGCACCCTCGCGGGAGGGCTAATCCTAGCTTCCTGGGGATGGCGCGCGATTTTCCTCACATTCGGAATCGTGACGTTGCTCTGGCTCGTGCCGTGGCGCTCGGCGGTGGGAACGCTCACTCCGGACGAACTTGCTGAACGGGGGAGGCCCGTCCCGCTCCGTGCGCTCATTGGCAAATGGTCGTTGTGGTCAATGGCGATCGTCCACTGTCTGGGCAATTATTCCTTCT
>DASRBJ010000101.1:0-4429 GCA_035653695.1 Sphingomicrobium sp. | reverse complement strand
ACATCGCCTGCTGAAGCTCATTCTTCTTCGCCTCGATCGAGGCGATACGTTCCGATGAGATGTGGGGCATTAGCCGAGCACCTTTCGAACTTCGTCGAAACGGACAGCCCTCTGCTCACCTGTTGCGAGATCCTTCAACTGGACTTCGCCGCGCTCAAGTTCATCGTCGCCGATAATTATAACATGCCTCGCACCGGCGTCGTTGGCACGACCGAGACGCTTCTTCATCGATCCTCGGTAGCCCATGTCCGCACTGATACCCTGACGCCGAAGCTGCGCGAGTAATGCCTGGCCCGCATTTTGCGCTCGGTCACCGAGCGGAATGATCATTGCCACGGGTCTCTCGGCTGGCGGCGCGCCGATCATCATCGAAAGGCGCTCGATCCCCGCCGCCCATCCGACGGCAGGCGTGTGCGATCCGCCCAAGGACTCAATGAGACCATCATAGCGACCACCAGCAAGTACTGTTCCCTGCGAGCCGAGCGCGTCGGTGACGAACTCGAAGGCGGTGTGCCTATAATAATCGAGGCCTCGGACGAGCCTTGGCGCGCGCTCCCACGCGACACCCGCCGCGTCCAGCCCAGCGGTAACTTTTCCAAAGAAGTCGGCCGCTTCGCTCGTAAGAAACTCATCGATCGTCGGCGCGCTGTCGACGACTGGCCAATCCTGATGCGCCTTGCTGTCAAGAATTCTCAGTGGATTGCGCTCAAGCCTCGCCTGGCTGTCTTCGCTGAGCTCGCGAGCGCGGCTGCGAAAATGATCGTAAAGTGCCTCGCGCCATGATGCTCTCGTCTGTGGATCACCAAGTGTGTTCAGTTTGAGAATTGTCCCACTGATCCCCAGTTCCTTCAGCAGCTGGTCTGCAAACGCAAGAAGTTCAACATCGGCCTGCGGTTCGCCGGCGCCGATGATTTCAGCATCAAGCTGATGGAACTCGCGAAATCGGCCCTTTTGCGGCCGCTCGTAGCGAAAGGCCGACCCATGTGTCGCAACCTTGATCGGCGCAAACTGCTGCCACCCTTCGCTGAGGTACGCTCGACAAATTCCCGCCGTGAACTCGGGACGAAGGGTGATCCCTTCGCCTCCACGATCTTCGAAAGAATACATTTCCTTTGAGACAACGTCGGTCGTTTCGCCAATCGTGCGCGCGAAGACCGAAGTATGTTCGATCGTTGGTATCTGGACTCTTCGAAACCCATAGATCAGCCGCACGCGATCAAATGCCTCAACGACTGTTGCAAGGCGATCCGCTGCTTCTCCAAGAAGGCTTTGTGTGCCCCTAACGGGCTGAACTTGCGTCATTGCCCGGGCTTAAGCACAAATTTGCACGAAGCCCAATCAGCGCGATGGACTCGTTCCCTGCTGCTGCCTCTCCAACTGGAATTGCCGCCGGAACCACGCGGGCGAGGGCAAGAACAACTTGCGGAAAGTGATCATCACCGTGCGACCCAAAGGATCGAGCAGTGCCGGCTGATAGCTATTTGGCACTGCGCCCGAGGCATCATGCACCTGCGGCCTGGCGTTGAACAGGTTTGTGACGTTCAACTGCAGCTGGGTGCCCCGTAGCCACGGGTGCTTAACAACGACTTCGGGAATATCGCCCGGATTCGCAAACAGTCTGAGGTCAAAAGTGCCGTAGGACGAAAAGTGGAGATCGTTCCCGTTCAGCGAATCGACATCAGTAGCGCTACGCCAATTGGCGACCGCTCGTGCGCCGAGGCCATTGTTGAAATAGGTCAGCTGCGCCTGAACGTTGTGGCGCGGTGTTCCACCGGTCGCGCCCGTCGCGTCACCATGGAGGTAGTCGAGCGTCGGCCCTCCGGGGGCAACAAGCACCTTGTCGACAAACGTCACCGTATCGGTGAGCGAAAACATGATGCGACCTCGATTATTATTGCCGCCGCCGAAAAAGCCGCCGCCACCACGACCGCCGCGGAAGCCGCCGCCACGGCCACCAAAGCCGCCTGGTGAACCGCTCGGCGCAGGCGCCGCGCCTGAACGGGCCTCTTGCTGCGTCCCCGACGGGGTCGCCGGCCCATTCGGTGATCCGCCGGGGCCGCCAGTTCCACGTGGCCCGAAGCCGAACTGCGCGCGCATCTGCTGGATCACCGATTGGGACGGAGTCCTCGGCTTCAGCGGATGTGAAAAATCGAACCCGATGCGCATTTGGTCGCGACGCGAACTGTCGAAATTCACTGGCCGCAGGTCCACGCTTATCAAGTCACCCGAGCTGTTGCGGACAAACCGGCCTGGAAAGGCAGCCTCCAAGCCAGGCGTCACTGTTATGTCGGCAATTGGGCGTTGAATTGATTGGTGGACGTAATCCACGCGGAACCTCAGATCCGTGTTGGGAAACGGCTGCCAATTGCCGCTTAGCTTGACGACGTTGCGACGGTCAGAAGTGAGATTCCGGTTTCCGCCGGTAATCGCCGTCACAAGCACTGTTTCTCCGGTCGCGAAGTCGAACACTCGCGAGCCGGGTGTCTCAATGACCGGATCACCAAGCTGGTTGATGGTCGGCGGCCCCTCCTCGCGCGTCCAGCTTGCGAGCAGGTTCAGGCGATCGACCGGCGTCAGATTCACTCCGGCGCCAACGGTCGTCAGCGTTCCGAAGTCCGACAGCTGATTGACTTGCGCATTCCCGTTGATCGTGAGGTTGCCAAGCGCGCTGAAGTCATGCCCTTTGTGGGAAATAGGCAGATCGACATTGATCTTCGCCTGCCCCGTCGTCCGGGAAAGATTACTCGCCGACTGGAGGTCGGGTCGGCTGGTGGTGCTCTTAAGATGTTCGGTCGTTCCGCCGAGCGTCAATGTCGTCGTCGCATACCCTGCCGGGAGCTTGAACAAGTTCCCATTCACGTTGCCGGTGATGTCACCCGATTCGGTTGTCTCCTTGGCCCGGTCGCGTCCGAATGTCGGATCTTCGCTCTGATCCGTCTTTGTAAGCGTATCCGCAAGATCGGCATTGCTCGTCAGATTCCAGTGCCATTGCGACTTTGTCTGGCCATTCATCGTAAGGCCGGCGTGCGCAGTATTGGTCGACGTGTCGCGCACAAGTGGATCGAGCAAGCTTGGATTAAGCCCGATGAACGAGGTTCCATCGGTGTGTTCAACCTCGGTGTTGAGTGTCGCCGATGCGTTTCCGAAGATCTGCCGGTTGAACGTACTTCCGGCGCGAAGATCCCGTTTCGAGCCGACAAGCGATCGCGCAGCGAGATCCTGTTCCGTCGTGCCCGCAGCCGGCGCTTCGATGGAAACATCACGCTCGTTTTCGGTGAGCATGCTATTGCCTTCGGCATGCAGGTTGATCGTCGTCCGGCCATTGCGCTGCACCAAGAAGCGCGTGAGGTCGCCAAGTTCGTTAGCATAGCCGCCCTCGGTCGCTAGCCCGGCGCCGAGCTGTGCCGTGGTTGACCGAAATCGTTGCCGAAGAACGATATTCACGACCTTTTGGTCGGCATTGTAGCCGTACTTAAGCGCGACTTCCTCGGGGAGGATTTCGACCCGGACAATAGCTTCCGTCGGGATGTCGCGAAGCTCACGGAAACTCGAAATCCGTTCGCCGTTGAGAAGCAGGACGGGAGCTTCGCCACCGCGACCGCGAACGCTGCCGATCTGCGGCGCAAGCGCATCGAGAAGGTCGTTGATGTTCGTTGCGCCGGTGGCCCGTATATCCCTGGCGTCCAGTGTATTTTCGGGGGGAATATCGCCAATCACCGATCCACGTGGACGAGAACCGGTAATCACGATGTCCTCGTCGTCGCCAGCATCGTCGCCGGCGGAAGGCGCAGGAGGAGGCGCTGGTGGCTGCGCCATAGTCGGCACCTCGGCGGGTTGCCCAGTCGCGCTCTGCGACAAAGTTGCGGACGCAGCGGGCGCTGGAAGCGGCGCGGGTGCAGGCGCGGGCTGAGGCTGCTGGGCAAGCACCGGCGACGAAAGGACAATGGTTGCGGCACTGGCGAGGAGGAGGCAGCGGCTATTCATTTGCCCCCCGCTAATCGTGCAATGTGAACGAACGCTGACAACGAATTGATGTTCGACAAAGTGGGGAGGGCCGCCGACGAAAGGTACTGGCGGCTCGCGCGATTGACGGTAGATCAAACCTCAACGATCGTTAATGCTTCGCTGCCTAGGAGTTACCATCGATGCGCCGAGTTGCGCTTGCCCTTATGCTTTCCAGCGGCCTTTGCAGCGCCGCGCTTGCACAGCTTATTCCGCCACAAAACAGCCGCCCACAGGCGACACCGAAAATCGACACCATCCCGCCCGCGAGGGACACGCCTTATCCGGGTACTATTCAGCTGACAGTTGATGCGTCCGACGTCACACGAGCGATATTTCGAGTGCATGAACATGTGCCGGTGCCGCACTCGGGTGATCTGGTGATGCTCTATCCCAAATGGCTTCCCGGCAACCATTCCCCTTCGGG
>DASRBJ010000100.1:0-3331 GCA_035653695.1 Sphingomicrobium sp. | reverse complement strand
CCTTGTTGTCGGAGACTGGGCCGCCGACCTTCACTTCGCTGACGATATGCCCAGAGTCCGCTTCGAGCACGTTCAGCCGTACTCGGCCGTCGTCGACGAGGATGCTCGTTCCAGGTCGAACCGACTGGAAAAGCTCGGGATGCGGAAGCTGCACACGAGCGCTGTCTCCGGCGCGCTCATCATCATCGAAAATGAAGCGCTGCCCCTTCTCAAGAACAGTGCGGCCGCCATCGAAATGGCCGACGCGCAGCTTTGGCCCCTGGAGGTCGAACAATATGGTTGAAGGACGATGGAATTCCTTCTCGAGCGCACGGATGTGCTCGACCAACTTCGCCTTCTGCTCTTGATCACCATGACTCATGTTGATCCGGAATGCGTCGGCGCCGGCAAGCATCAGTCGGCGGATCATGTCTGGATCGCTCGATGCGGGTCCAAGCGTAGCGAGAATCTTCACTTTGCGCGATCGTGGCGGAAGGCTTTCGGTCACCTGTGCTCCTTTGTGCCTGCCCTTAGCCGCTTGATATGATGGTTCAAGCCGCTAGAGCCGCGGTTTACACATCCAAATTGGAGAACAACCAAGATGGCGGAGGGCACCGTCGCGGCCGACCAGTTGCGACTCTTCATTGAGCGTATCGAGCGCCTCGAGGAAGAAAAGAAGGGCATTAGCGACGATATCAAGGACGTCTATGCCGAAGCAAAGTCGAATGGCTATGATACGAAGACGATGCGTGCGATCGTTCGGCTCCGGAGAATGGAGGCGCACGCGCGGCAGGAAGCCGACGCTCTGCTCGAGACCTATCGCCAAGCACTCGGATTGGAATAGGCTAGCGCCATGGCAGGCCATAGCAAGTTCAAGAACATCATGTATCGCAAGGGGGCGCAGGACAAGAAGCGATCCGCCCTTTTCTCGAAGCTCAGTCGCGAGATCACCGTCGCTGCCAAAATGGGATTGCCCGATCCGGACGCGAACGCGCGCCTCCGTGCGGCTATTATTGCCGCGCGGGCCCAGTCAATGCCCAAGGACAATATCCAGCGCGCAATCGACAAAGCGGCGGGTTCCGATGCTGAGAATTATGAGGAGATCCGCTACGAAGGTTTTGGCCCTGGAGGCGTAGCGGTGATCGTCGAGGCGCTATCCGACAACAGAAACCGGACCGCTACAAACGTACGGACGATCTTTTCAAAGAACGGCGGCAACCTTGGTGCAAGCGGAAGCGTCAGCCATGGCTTTGAGCGGCTCGGATTGATTGAGTATCCGCCAAGCGCCGGTGACTCGGAGAAGGTCCTCGAAGCGGCAATCGAGGCGGGTGCCGAGGACGTCGAAAGCGACGACGATGGACACCGGATCTGGACCACGATCGAGAATCTGCATGAGGTTGCGCGCTTACTCGAACCACTTCTCGGCGAAAGCACGGGAGCAAAACTGGCGTGGAAGCCGTCGACGGCAGTGGAGGTGCGGGGCGACGACGCGCAGCAGCTCATGAAGTTAATCGACGCGCTCGACGAAGATGACGATGTCCAGAGCGTTTGGGGCAATTACGAAGTACCCGATGAGGAGCTCGCAAATCTGGCTTAAGGAGTCGGCAAGCAGTTCAATGCCCTTGGTCTCTCTCTGCTGTTTCTTGTGGTTGATCAGCTCCTCGTTGAGCTCGAGTTCAAGAAGGTTGGCGCTGCTCACCCATGATCATTATCGGTCTTGATCCGGGCCTCGCGACGACTGGCTGGGGGCTCATCGAGGCTCAAGGCAATCGCTTGCGGCATGTCGCAAACGGCGAGATCAGAACCGATTCATCTCTAGAGCTTCCCCAAAGGCTCGTATTTCTCGCGGATCAGCTTGATCGGCTGATCGGCGAGCATGCGCCATCAGCCGGTGCGATCGAAGAAGTGTTCGTCAACAAGAACCCGCAGTCCACGCTCAAGCTTGGCCAGGCACGTGGGGTAGTCCTCGTGTGCGCGGCGCGATCGGGCATTGCAATCGGCGAATATGCCGCGCGTCTTGTGAAAAAGGCTGTGGTGGGCGTCGGCAACGCGGACAAAGTGCAGGTCCATGCAATGGTCTCAAGGTTGCTGCCGGGCACAAACATAGCCGGTGCGGATGCCGCAGACGCACTTGCCGTCGCGATCACCCATGCTCATCACGTGGCAAGCAGAATTCGTGGAATTGCATGACGGGTGCCTCCGGCCCCGTGTCGATCTTCTATCAAGACAAGCCTTGCGATCGCCCGCTGCCGAGATCCTGCAAGTTGCGGGAGCCGTGGAAGAGGCACGACCCTGAACGAACAGTGGCACTCACCCATCTTGCGTTCTTGCTTCGAACGAAAAATGCACGGTAAGCAGCGCGACCGTGATTATCAGCGTCAACTGGCATCCTGAGATCGGAACGAGGTTCATTCTAGTAGCGGCGCTCGCGGAAGCGAGGCGAGCAGATGATCAAGCGCTGGTGCCTGAATGATCGCACGCCTGTCGGGGATTTTGATCGAGGTCGGCAATGACAATGCTGTCATCGACGTCGGCGGCGTTGGCTACCTCGTCCACTTGAGCAGCCGTACCGTCGACGTGCTCGGACCCATCGGCGGCGAAGTCCTAGTCCTGACCGACCTCCAGGTGCGGGAGGACTCATGGACATTGTTTGGTTTTGGATCATCGGCCGAGCGCGATGCATTCCGCGCCCTTACATCTGTCCAAGGAGTTGGCGGCCGGCTTGCCCTGGCGATCCTTTCGATTCTGTCACCGGATGAGCTTGCGAGGGCGGTGACTCAGGGCGATAAGGCGCTGATCGGGCGCGCCAGCGGGGTGGGTCCAAAGCTTGCGGCGCGAATCGCAAACGAACTGCACGGCAAGTTCGCGGGCGGAGTCGCTTCGTCGGCCGTGGCGGTAAAGCGCGGAAGCTTCTCGATGGATGCCGTCTCGGCCCTTTCAAACCTCGGCTTCAAGCCAGCGGAAGCAAGCGCTGCCGTGAACGCGGCGGAGGCAGAACTTGGGCCCGACGCAGGCCTCGACGCCCTCGTTCGATTGGCTTTGAAGAAAGCAGCCAAGTGAGCGGATAACCACGCTAGTGCGAAACAAATGCGGTAACGGCTGCTGCTCAGAACGCGACTGACCTCTTCATTCCCAGGGCCGATCATCGCGGTCGAAATGCCATCGACTGGAGCACAATCGACAAGTGCCATTTTGCTTGGCAAGCGTTTCGCTTTGGCAAGAGAGCAACCGCTGTCGGGCGACCGTTTTTGAGGTAAGCGAGCGTTCGGATCGAAGATCAGGCGCTCCAAGCATCCTGATAGAGCCGAACAAGATTGAGACCCAGTAGCTTCTCGACTTTGGAGGTGCTCCA
>DASRBJ010000099.1:0-6428 GCA_035653695.1 Sphingomicrobium sp. | reverse complement strand
GGTGTTTGCTTGCTCAACCAGCCGTGTCTGGTGCAGCGCGGCGCGATTGTCCCAGACCGTTGTGGTGATTGAAGCCGCGAAGCTGCCTGCAGTGATCCGACTGAAGTTCGACAAGCCGCTCGCTGCGGGCACGCGATGCTCTGGGACGTCTCGAAGCGAGATCGTCAGCATGGCTGTGAAGAACAGGCTCATGCCAAGACCCTGCACGAGCATCGGCTTCATGTAGGTCGTGAAGCTTGCATCGGGCGTGTAACCGGAACGCATGTAAAAAGAGAACGCGAAGGCCGCGAGTGCTATTGTCGCGATGATGCGTGCGTCGACCTTCGGGGCGAAGCGCGCTCCGATTGGGGTGAGCAGCACGGCGATGACACCACTTGGAGCGGCAACGAGCCCCGCCCATGTCGCGATGTATCCAACTTGCGTCTGAAGCCACAGGGGAAGCAGGAGGTTGTTCCCGAAGAACACTGCGTACGACAGGGCGAATGCAAGCGTGCCAAGAGCGAAGTTGCGGTTTCGGAATAGTGACAGGTCGACGATGGGATGCTCGTCGGTCAGTTCCCAGATGAGCCACGCCGCGAACGCGATCAGCGATACGACCGCTTCGATGATGATCGGCGTTGAATGGAACCAATCGGCGTCCTTGCCGGTGTCGAGCATCACTTGAAGAGCGCCGACCCAGAGCAGCAGGAGAGCAAAGCCGATCCGGTCAACCGGGAGCTTTCGTGTTGGCGTCTCGCGGGCCCGCAGGTAGCGCCAGCAGATCAGCGCTGAGGCGACCCCAATCGGACCGTTAATGAGGAAGATCCACCGCCAGGAATAATTGTCCGAGATATAGCCGCCCAGGATCGGGCCGCATATCGGTGCAACGAGCGTGGTCATCGACCAGATCGCAAGTGCCGTCGCACGCTTGTTCGGCGGGAAAATCATGATCAGAAGCGCCTGACTTCCCGGGATCATCGGACCTGAGACGGCGCCCTGGAGGACGCGAAAGGCGATTAACGTGCTCATGTCCCAGGCAAGGCCGCACAGGACGGAGGCAATCGTGAACATCGCCACCGATGCGACGAAGGTTCTAACCACGCCGTAGCGTCCCATAAGCCATCCCGTCAGCGGCACGGATGCGCCGTTCGCGACGGCGAAGGACGTGATGATCCACGTACCCTGGCTGGTGCTGACACCAAGGTTTCCCGCGACGGTGGGCACGGCGACGTTTGCGATCGTGGAATCCAGCACCATCATGAAGGTACCGAGCGCGAGCGCGATCGACGCGATACCCCGCGACATGCCGGTCAGCGGCGGCGGACCCTTCGCAATGGCTTGACCAGACATGCCGCTTTACCGGCGTGAAACGTCGATCGTCGCGTTCATGGACAATCCGACACGCAGCGGATGCTCGTGCAACTCTCTGGGATCGAGCGCGATTCGAACCGGCAATCGCTGCACGATCTTGATCCAGTTGCCAGTGGCATTCTGAGCGGGAACGAGCGCGAACGCGGAGCCAGTGCCCCCGGCAAATCCGAGTACACGACCATGATAGACGACCTTGCTTCCGTAGAGGTCGGAAGTCAGCGTTGCCGGCAACCCCGGCACGACCTTGTCGAGCTGCACCTCCTTGAAGTTCGCGTCGACATACGCACTCTGGACCGGAACGACGCTCATCAGCGGCGTGCCCACCTGAACGCGCTGCCCAACCTGAACGCTGCGGCGAGCAATCACGCCGTCGATCGGGGCTCTGATGATTGTTCGAGCAAGATCGACGCGCGCCGCCTCCACTCTTGCACGCGCAGCGGCAACTTCGGGTTCCTCGCCAATCGGGCCGGCAATAAGCACCGCGTTCGACCGGCGAGTCTCGACAGCAGCGCGCTGGGCGGCGAGCGCCTGGTTCCGCGCGGCCTCTGCCTCTTCCAGCTCCGATGTCGCCGTCTGTAGGGCGTTCTTGGCCGTAGTTATCTCTTCGCCCGCAACTGCACCCGTCGGAAACAGCCGCTGACGTCGGGCAAGCTCAACGCGCGCGCGCTCGACGTCTCCCTGCGCCTTCAGCAGCTGTGCGCGCGTCTCCGCGGCGCTTGCTGAGCTTGCTTGAACCTGTGCCTGTAAGGACTGCCCTTGCGCGCCAAGCTGCTCGACCTGGCGTATGGCGCGCTGAAGATCTGCTTGGGCGGTTGCGAGCGCGATCCGGGCGTCCGTATCGTCGAGCGTCACGAGGACCTGTCCGGCCTTCACCGCTTGCGTGTCGCTGACGTTCACCGAGCGAACGGCCGCGTTGACCTGCGGCGTGACCTGCGCCGTATCCGCTCCGACGTAAGCGTTGTCGGTGGACACCTTACCAGCGGAAACTATCCGGTCGTAGGCGAACCAGAGGATTGCGCCCGCAATGACAACGATGACCAAGATCGTTAGCCACCGCCGACGATTGGACTGGAGGCTGCTTTCGCCGTTCTCTTGTACGGCCGCCGCATTGTCGAGAGTGGCAGTGTCGCTCATTGGTGAGTTCCATCGGATCGGGTGTTCGGGCTGAAGCCGCCGCCGAGTGCGCGTACGAGCGCGACGTCGAGTGTGAAGGCGCGGGCCTCGAGATCGGAAAGGCTGCGCCGCGCCGTTAGCACGCGGTCCTCGGCGTCGAGCACGGTGAGATAGTTGGACAACTGTCCCTGGTAGCGAAGCTTCGCGAGCCGATAAGCGTCTTCGCTCTGGGCGAGGCTTTGCCCGGCATCCTTGATACGCGTTGCGAGTGTTCGTTCGGACGTCGCCGCGTCGGCGACCTGGTGGAGGGCCTCGACGAGTGCCTCGTTGTATGCGTCAACCGCGGCATCGGCTTCGGCGCGCGCACCGCGATAGTCGGCGCGGATCCGACCGGCATCAAAGATAGGCAGACTGATCGCTGGCCCCGCGCTTCCCACATTGGACCCCGGCCTCAGCAGGTTTGCCAATCCGAGTGCCTGGAAGCCGATGAACGCGGTGAGATTAACGTTCGGGTAAAAGGCTGCACGAGCCACTCCGACCCGCGACGTCGCTGCCTCGGCGCGCCAGCGCGCCGCGGCAATGTCGGGTCGACGGCCAAGCAGTTCGGCGGCGAGGTTCTGCGGAAGGCCGAAGGGAGCGGAGAGCGGTCGAGGAGGCCGTTGAATGTCGAGGCCACGGTCCGGTCCGGTGCCGACCAGTGCTGCAATCCTGTTCCGTGTCAGTCCGATCTGCTCGTCGAGCGCCGTGACCGCATGCCGTGCGGCGGGGACCTCGGCGCCCGCCTGACGTTCAGACTGAAGCGTCTCAAGTCCATTGGTCACACGCTGGCGCACGAGTTCAGCCGACTGCTCGCGGACCTTCAGGGCCTCAGCCGCGATGTCTCTCGCCGCGAACAGCCTGGAGAGCTCGCCATAGGCATCGGCGATCGATGCGGCGAGGACCATGCGGGAAGCCGCGACGTCCGCACTGGATGCGCGCGCTTCGGATGTCGCTGCAGCAACGGCTGCGCGATTGCGACCCCAGAAATCAAAATCGTAGATGAAATTAAGCGTGGCCTGGCCGTAGTCATTGTACCCGTGCGGGACAAACGCGGCCGGGATTCCGTTATTATAGCTCTGCTTCATGAGCTGGACGCTGGCATTAGCCGTGAGCTGCGGTCCGGTGTTGGCGCGAGCACGGTCCGCCAGCGCATCCGCCTCGCGGAGCCTCGCCTCCGCCTGCGAAACGGTGGGTGAACCCGCTATTCCCTGCTCGATCAAACTCGTGAGCTGGGGGTCGCCGTAGCGCTCCCACCATTTCTCCGTCGGCCATGGTGCGGGGGCGGCGGCGAGGCTGCGGTCGCTCTCAAGCTGCGAGACTTGCATGCGCTGCGCCGGTTCGCCCACTTTCGGTACGGCAAGGCAGCCGGACAAGGCGAATACCAGAACGGACGCCGCGGCGACTCCGCTGCCGAGGCGCATCACCTTTGCCGGATTGCTCGAATGGCTTGTCACAAGCAGTACTTTGGCCTATCAATAACCGTACGGTACGGTCAGTCGAGGGCCGCCTACCGATCTCAAGCACGTTCGTCAACTCGGCTTGAAGGCCGGTTCACGATAGAGCAGGAATGATCGTCGAGAGGATTAGGCAATGGCCCGGGATCGCCGGACGGAGATACTTGATGTCGCTCGCGAGGTGTTCCTTGAGCAAGGGTATGCCGCTGCGTCGATGTCGACCATTGCGTCGCGCGTCGGTGGCTCGAAAGGCACGCTTTACAATTACTTTGACAGCAAGGAGCAGCTGTTTCGCGCGCACATTGAACGGGAATGCGCCCTTTCAGCCGAGAACATCTTCGGATCGGCAGACGAGAGCCAGGACATAGCTTCGCAATTGCTCGACCTTGGAATCCGGTACCTCGCGACACTCACATCAGAGCGGGTCATAGCGAACGCGCGCGCCGTCGTCGCTGAGGCGGGGCGGAATAAAGAGGTCGGGGAGATCTTTTACGATGCGGGCCCCCGGGCAGGAGGCGAACGTCTAGCTCAGCTGTTCGAACAGGCAGGAGCTAGCAATAAGCTGAAAATCGACGATCCCCAGATTGCGGCTCATCATTTTATGGCCTTGTGCCAGGCAGGAGTTTATCGACGCCGCCTGTTCAACGTCGGCGGGAAGCCGTCCGCCAAGAATATCAGGACAGACATCGAAGCCGCCGTCCGTACGTTCATGCGCGCATTCGCAGTCTGAACGAGGCACGAGACTGGGCTTCACCAGCCTCAAATCCAGCAACGGTTGGATCAGCGAGGGCTTTGGCCAATCCTCAATCTTGGGAGGATTCTTGCGGAGAGCTGACGTCGCACGCAATCACGTGTTCACGCACGACCACTAGAAGCATTCCCGAGCGATTGGAGGATGCGCACGTGCGAGACGACGCCGCTTACTACCGTAGCAGAGCTCAGGAAGAAATTGCCGCAGCCGTCGGTGCAGAACCGACGTCCGCACGCAAAGCGCACCTCGAGCTAGCTCAGCGCTACCAAGATCTGGCCACCGCAATCGAGTTGCGCGATGGTGCAAAAACGCCGGACGCCACCGCAATTTAGCTCGTCGGCTTGAGTCTTCGACCGGTGTTGATTTCATCGGACAATTTGCCGACGCTTGGCAGGGCATCGGCGCTGAATAACTTGGCTAGCGAACAGCGGGAGAGCGGCAGGTGCCGCGGTCTCGAAACTGCGGCAGCGAAGAACGGCTTGGCTTATCGCTCGCCAAGGGGCACCATCATCAGCTTGGGCGATGACGGGGCATCCCATGAGACTGGTCGTGTTCGCTGCAGCGTTACTGTCAACCTCCGGGCTAGCTTTTGCGGAGCCGGCGATTGCGCCTCCCGTGGCACCGCAGAAGCCATATACCGTAAAAGGGCCCGCCAACCGTGACGATCCTTATTACTGGCTTCGCGATGACTCTCGGAAAAGTCCCGAGATACTCGGCTATCTAAAGGCGGAGAATGCCTATGCCGATGCGATGCTCGCCCCGACGAAACCGCTGCAGGACAAGCTTTTTGCCGAGATTATGAGTCGGATAAAACAGGATGATTCAAGCGTCCCGGCGCGCAAGCGCGGCTATTGGTATTACAGTCGCTTCGCCTCCGGTCAGGACTACCCCGTTCTTGCGCGCAAAGCTGGTACCCTGCACGCCAAAGAGGAGGTGATGCTTGACGAGCCGACGATGGCAAAGGGACACGGCTTTTTCGCTATTGGCGCGAGCGCAGTAAGCCCCAACAATCGGTTGCTGGCCTATGCCGTCGATACGGTGGGGCGACGACAATATGCTTTGCGGGTGAAGGATCTTTCGACCGGCAGAACCCTCTCGGATGTGGTCGACAACGTTGAACCGGATGTCGTTTGGGCGGACGACAACAGAACAGTTTACTACATTGAAAAGGATCCAGTGACGCTCCTCAGCAAACGTGTGAAGGCGCATGTGCTCGGAACGCCGTCATCAGCCGACAGGCTGGTCTACGAGGAGAAGGACGACAGCTTTTACACGAGCGTTGGGCGAACCAGCGATGACAAGTACATCTGCATTGCTGTCGAGAGCACGGTCAGTGATGAGCAGCGTTGCACCAGTGCCGCAAAGCCTGCCCGATTCAAGGTTTTGGCGCCGCGTGAGCGCGAGTTTCACTACGAGGCAGATCATGTCGGCAGCCGGTGGATCATCCGGACGAACGCTGACGGAGCAACAAACTACAAGCTTGTGCAGCTTTCCGATGCCAATGCGGCTAAGGGCCGTTCCGCGTGGCGGGATCTGGTGCCGCACAAAGCGGATGTTTTCATCGAGAACTTCCAACCGATGGATGGCTTCATCGCGATCGAGGAGCGCTCTCGAGGCAACAAGCACATCCGCCTGCTCAGCAATTCTGGTGCGAGTAGGGATGTCGCGTCGGACGAGCCAGCTTACTCGATGCGGATCGGGCAGAACCCCGAGGTCGGCGC
>DASRBJ010000098.1:0-4792 GCA_035653695.1 Sphingomicrobium sp. | reverse complement strand
TCTTCGTCGCGGTCATCATTCCGTTCATGCACACCGTGATCGCAGCCCTCGTCGCCATTCCGGCACGGGCAAATGTTGCGGTCGCCGCTCTCTTCACTCTTGTTGTGAACCCTCTCACGATACCGCCACTTTATTATGCCGCTTACCGCATCGGCTCGTGGGAACTTCACCACGATGCGGCCATCGTGGATCCCGCCGATGCAGAGCGTTTCTCGAGCGAGCTCAGCCGCATGCTATTCTGGATCCATCACGCGTCGGGATCGATTGCCGTAGGGGTTCTCACCATTGCAATGGCGCTTGGTATCGTGGGTTATCTAAGTTCGTCGTTCGTATGGCGACTTTGGTGCGCGAACCGATGGCGGAGGCGCCGGCGCCCAATCCTCTAGCTCTTCGATGTTCCGAACAAAGTCCTCCTCGTCATTGACGTTACGGTGATTTCGAGCCTTAGCGAAGGATAGGGGGACTCAGATCGAGAGGATCACGATGGCTAAATTGTTCGCGTTCGCTCTTGCAACGTCAGCACTTGCTGGAACGGCGATGCTCGCAGCTTCCGAAGCTCCAGCCGCGGCGCAGCAGGCTGCGCCAGGAAGGCCGCAATATGGCGCCTTTGGCTTCGACAGCTCGGGAATGGATACGAGCATTGCACCGGGTGACGATTTCTTTGGCTACGCCAATGGGACGTGGGACCGAAACACGCAAATACCGCCAGACAAGGCGCGCTACGGCATGTTCAACGTCCTCGATGATCTGTCGAAGGAGCGGACCCGGACGATTATCGAAGAGCAGGCGAAGGATCCCAACAGCAAGATTGGGAACGCCTATGCAAGCTTCATGGACGAGCCCGCAATCGAAGCGAAGGGGCTTGCTCCGCTTGAGCCGTGGCTTAACGAGATCAAGCAAACCAGTTCGAAGGGCGCGCTCACGCAGCTTTACGCGCACGCCGATGAGCTTGGCGTTGGGATCCCCTTCCGGATGTTCGTTGGACAGGATCGGCGGGCGTCCGACCGCTATGCTCTGAACGTCATCCAGGGCGGCATCGGGATGCCGGACCGAGATTATTATTTGTCGAACGATCCCAAACTCGTCGAAACGCGCAACAAGTATCTTCAGCATCTTACTAACATGCTATCGCTGGCGGGTGAGCCGAACGCGGCTGCCCGCGCTTCAGCAATTGTCGCTCTCGAGACCAAGATTGCCCAGGCCCATTGGACAAGGGCCGAGAGCCGGGACGCGGAAAAAACCTACAATAAGCTCACGCTCGCCGAGGTGCGCTCGCTTGCTCCGAGTTTCGATTTTCCCGCTCTTGCACGCGATCTCGGCGCGAACGTCGCCTATGTCGTCGTGGCCCAGCCGAGCGCGTTCAAAGGGATCAGCGACATAATCGGGCAAACTCCGCTGCCAGTGCTGAAAGACCAGCTGCTGGTACGTTCGCTTGATCATTTTGCGCCTTACCTGCCGCAGCGCTTCGACCGCGAGAACTTTGCCTTCTATGGTACCGTTTTGTCCGGCACTCCCCAGCAGGAGCCGCGTTGGCGGCGCGGCGTCAACTTCACGGTTGATGCGCTGGGAGACGACGTCAGCCGCTTGTACGTTGCGCGCTATTTCCCGGCTGAGACCAAGGCCGCCGCTGATCAGCTGGTCCACAATCTCATTGCCGCGATGAACCGTCGAATCGATCGGCTCGACTGGATGAGCCCGGCGACGAAGGCGAAGGCGCACGCGAAGCTTGCCGCCTTCACGCCGAAGATCGGTTACCCGTCGCGGTGGCGCGACATGAGCGGTCTCGTAATCCGGCGCGACGACCTTCTCGGCAATGCCATGCGGTCAGCTCGGTTCGAGCATGCCTACGAGGTTGGAAAGCTCGGTGGTCCAATCCGGCGCTGGGAATGGGGCATGACCCCGATGACCATCAACGCCTATTCGAACCCGACGATGGTGGAGATCGTCTTTCCAGCAGCGATTCTTCAGCCGCCCTTTTTCGATCCCCATGCCGACGCAGCCGTCAATTATGGCGGCATTGGCGCGGTGATCGGACATGAGATGAGCCACCAGTTCGACGACCAGGGCGCCAAGTACGACCTCCATGGCAATCTTGTTGACTGGTGGACACCGGGCGACAGCAAGGAATTCCACGCGCGTCTCGACAAGTACGAGCGGCAGATCGATTCCTACGAACCGCTGCCGGGAATGCACGTCAATGGGAAACTCACCATGGGCGAGAACGTCGCCGACCTCGCTGGCCTGACGGTCTCCCACGATGCGTATCTCGCCTCGCTGAACGGTGCGCCGCCGCCGGTGGTTGATGGAATGACCGCTGACCAGCGCTTCTATCTTGGATGGGCCCAGGTCTGGCGGTGCAAGGAACGCGAACCAGCGCTTCGGCAGCAGTTGCTTACCGATCCGCATTCGCCGTGCCCCGTTCGCACTGATGTCGTTCGCAACATGGACCCTTGGTACCAGGCGTTTGGCGTCAAGCCTGGGCAGAAGCTGTACCTTGCACCCACGGATCGTGTCCGCATCTGGTAGGATGCTGAGCAGCTGTTAGGATGCGGGGAAGCAAAATGCTGTACCAGGAGCTTCCCCGCATCGACTCAACGCCGCTCGACCGGTTCGGGCGGTGGCTTGGCCCAGTCATCGCTGGCGCCGCTGCTATCAGCATTGCCGTGGTGCTTGCCGTCTTCGGCGAATTCGTCCTCGCTGGTGCGGCCGCGCTTGCCGCTCTCATCGCCGCCGTCGTCCTTGTTCGGCGAAGGCCCAAGATGGACCTCGCTCTTGAAGCGCTGACCGTTGCACCGGACTATTCAATCGTCGGAGCAGCGCTTGGCGCAAGCCGCGATCCAATGGCGTTGACCGACAAGGACGGTGCGCCGCTCGTCATCAACAATGCCTACCAGTCACGCTTCGGCAATTGCCCACCGATCGAAGTTGCATCGTCTGACGAGGCTCGAAACGGGCTCGAACTCGCCCAGTCCATGGCTTGGCGCGATGGTGCGGGATGCGTCGCTGGAGTGGAGACAAAGGCGGGAACTTCGCCGGTCGAGGTCGAGCGGGTTGGCGCTCGCGGCGATCTCTTGCTGTGGCGTTTCCCCGCGCCGCCAGCGCCTGATCCGCTGACGATTGCCGTCCGAAGGATTGAGAGCATCGTCGGTGAGCGCCTGTCGGACGGCGATGTCCTTGCGGCGGTTGTCGATCACAAAGGAACCGTTCTTGCCGCCAACCGACTCATGGTTGAGCGTGCCCTTGGCGACGGCAAGGCGCTTCGGTCCGTTCGCTTTTCAGAGCTCGTGGAAATTGTCGATGATCACCGCGTGCGGCTGATAGCGGAAGGCGAGGCCGCGCAGCCGCTCCACGCCGTCCACCTTCCCGCCGACATTGGTCACGAAAACGGTGCCGGTACCTTCCTTCTGTTCGATGCCGGAAACTCGACATCGGTCGCGCAATCGTCGAACCTCCAGGCGTTGCTCGATATCCTCCCGATTGGGCTCGCCCTGGTTGATCGCGATGGCCGCTTCTTGACCATGAACACGGCCTTCCGGCAGGCCGCCGGGATCAAGAGCTCGGCAACGCCAGTCTATCCAGGCGACCTCGTCGTCAAGGAGGACAAGGCCGCCGTCGCCGACGCGGTCCGCAGGAACTCACGGGGCCCGGCTATGTCGGGCGATCTTGCCGTGCGTCTCGCCAATCAATCCTCTGATCCTGTCGCTCTTACTCTTGCGGGGCTTCGAGGCCTAGGCGACGCTGCGGTACTCTTGTTGCTCAAGGACAATAGCGAAGAAGCCAAGCTCAAGCGGCAGGTTGCTCAAGCAACGAAGATGCAGGTGGTTGGGCAGCTTGCCGGCGGCGTAGCGCACGACTTCAACAACATCCTTACCGCGATCATCGGGCACTGCGATCTCATGCTGATGCGCCACACGCCGGGCGACAGCGATTATGACGACATTCAGCAAATCAAATCCAATTCGAATCGCGCTGCCGGCCTCACGCGCCAGTTGCTGGCATTTTCGCGCCAGCAGACACTGCGCCCGCAAGTCCTTCAACTTCCTGACGCTGTTTCCGAGGTCTCCCATCTCCTGAAGCGCTTGCTTGGTGAGACGGTCGAGCTGGTCGTCAAGCATGGGCGCAACCTCGGCCCGATCCGTGCCGACCCCGGGCAGCTTGAACAGGTCATCATCAATCTTGCCGTGAACGCGCGCGACGCAATGGCAGCAAAGGGTGGGGGAACGCTCACCATCCAGACCTATCCCGTGAAGGCGGACCAGGTCGCCGAACTTGGTTCTGATATCCTGCCGATTGCGGATTACAGCGCGCTTTCGGTCAGCGACACGGGGACAGGCATTCCGCCGAGCGTGCTGAGCAAGATTTTCGAACCATTCTTCACTACCAAGGAAGTTGGAAAGGGCACGGGCCTGGGGCTTTCGACGGTATACGGGATCGTCAAGCAGTCGGGCGGCTTCATTTTCGCCGACTCCAAGGTCGGCGAAGGCACTCGCTTCGTCATTTACCTGCCGGTCCATCACGAGGAAGCGGCTGCTCGGCGGGCCAAGAAGTCGGAGAAGTCAAAGAAGGATGAACTTTGGGGAAGCGGGACCGTCCTTCTGGTTGAAGATGAACCCATGGTACGAAGCGTCGCTGAAAGGGCACTAACGC
The DNA here is from genome assembly GCA_035653695.1 of Sphingomicrobium sp. GTDB lineage: Bacteria > Pseudomonadota > Alphaproteobacteria > Sphingomonadales > Sphingomonadaceae > Sphingomicrobium. The sequence continues at coordinate 145 of DASRBJ010000098.1, read as the reverse complement.
GCCATGGCTATACCGTGATCACCGCCGATAACGGCGAGGATGCGCTCGAAATACTTGGGCGCAACGAGCCAATTGACCTGCTCATCAGCGACGTTGTGATGCCCGGCATGGACGGGCCGACAATGGTGCGCGAGGCACGCCAGAG
>DASRBJ010000097.1:0-4335 GCA_035653695.1 Sphingomicrobium sp. | reverse complement strand
CGAAGAGAAATCGGTCGGTTGGCAGGCCGGAAAGCGTCAAGGATGCGATCACTGCCGAAGGCCCAGGCACCGTATAGACCATGCAGCCGGCAGCCCTTGCCGAGCGCACGAGTTTGTATCCGGGATCGGAGATGAGCGGTGTTCCAGCGTCGCTTACGAGCGCGATCGCCTTATCATGAAGCTCGGCAACGATCCGCTCCCGCTCGGCCTCGCTGCTATGATCGTCATAGCGGCTCATCGGCACCTTCGCCCCGATGTGCGCGAGGAGCTTGCCGGTGACGCGCGTGTCCTCGGCGAGGATTCGATCGGCGCTTCGAAGCGTTTCGGCGGCACGCGGGCTGAGGTCGCCGAGGTTCCCGATCGGTGTTGCGACAATATGCAGCCCCGGTTGCAGCATGTTCTTCATCAGCCGTGCATTAACCTCTTCCAATCGAAGAGAAAAAGAGTCAGGGTGCGGACATTCATTGGGTCAAGGGAGATGGCACGATGATTATATTACTTGCTGCCTCGGCAATTTACATGAGCGGCGTTCAGGCCGCGATCGCTGCACCTACTGATGCCTTCCGTGGTTGTTTGCGGGACGCCGCATCCAAGGCCAAAAGCGAAAAGGTGACCGGCGATGGCATTGAGGCGTACCTCAAGAAGTCGTGCACGGCGCAGATGGGAACGCTGACGGACGCCCTTGTTGCGTTCCGAATGAAGAACGGAATGACACGCAAGGCTGCCGCCGCGGACGCGGCAATGACGGTTGACGACTATGTTTCGACCCCTGCTGACAACTACAAGTTCATGACAAATATGGAGGCGAAGCAAGCCCCTGCAGCGGCAGCGGCGCCTGCAGCTCCGAGCGGACCAGCACCTGCAAAAGCCGTCGTAACGCCGGCTGCAGCGCCTACCCAACCGCCAAAATCCTAGTTGGCGCGGCAACGATTTGGCCGAGAATATAGTCGAGCAGCAATCTGCCGGCCGGAGTAAGCGCAATGCGCGTCCCAGCGCGCTTCAGGTGTCCCGATCTGACAAGATCGTCAACGCACTGCCAATCGACAATTGTCGCTAGTCCGTAACGGCTGGCAATTGCCCGAGCGTCAATGCCCTCGCTCAGACGAAGGCCCATCACCAGCGCTTCGTCTGCAGCCTCCAGCGGTGAGAGCTTCGCTTCCTCGGCGATGCCGTGACCATTGCGCAAAACCGCCGAGAGAAAATTCTCCGGTTTCTTGTGCCTCACTGTTCGCATGCCGAGCCTTCTGCCATGGCCGCCAGGCCCAATCCCCGCATATTCGCCGTACCGCCAATAGGTAAGATTATGCCGGCTTTCGTCGCCGCGCCGCGCGTAATTGCTGATCTCGTAAAGCGGCAAACCCGCTGCCGACGTCATGGCGTCGGTGAGCTCGTAGAGCTTTGCCGCGGTGTCCGAGTCGAGTGGCTGGAATTGCTTCTTTGAAACCATGCTTGCAAATCGCGTACCGGGCTCGATTGTCAGCTGGTAAAGGGACAAGTGCGTCGTGCCGAGAGAAAGGGCGCGAGAAAGCGCGTCAGACCAGCTCGATTCGGTATCTCCGGGCAGCCCATAAATGAGATCGAAACTCACCCGGGCAAAGGCCGATTGCGCGATCTCAAGTGCTTGACGTGCTTCCCTTGCCGAATGTGCTCTTCCCAGAAACGACAGTGCATCATCATCAAGGCTTTGGACTCCGAGCGACAGGCGATTGACGCCGGCAGCAGCCAAGTCGGCAAAGCGAGCGGCTTCTACGGAGTTCGGGTTCGCTTCGAGCGTAACCTCCACGTTGTCCGTAAACGTCCATTCCGCTGCTGCCGCTCGAATAAGGGCCTCGACAGTGGACGGGTCCATGAGCGAGGGCGTTCCGCCACCAAAAAAGATCGAGCTTAATCGGCGGCCGCTTAGGAGGCGCGCTTCATGACGAAGATCAGCAAGCAAGCCTTGCTTCCAGGCTTCCGCGTCAACCGACGAACGAACGTGGCTGTTGAAATCACAATAGGGGCATTTGCTGACACAAAATGGCCAGTGGATGTAAAGTGCAAGCGGGTCTCCGCTCATTCGTTCAGTGCCGCTACAAGCTTGCGGAATGCGTCGGCTCGATGACTAATCTCATGCTTGAGACCTGGATCGAGCTCGCCAAAAGTCTCGTCGTAACCGACGGGCACGAACATTGGGTCATAGCCAAAGCCCTTGTCGCCTCTCGGAGGCCAAACCAAGATCCCGTCGATGCGCCCGTCGAACGTCGCCGTTTGGCCGTCATTGGGCCAAGCTATTGCCAGTGAGCAGGCAAAATGCGCGGCGGGATCGCCGTCCGGCCCGATCGCCTCAATTTCGCGCCAGACCTTCTCCATGGCACGCATCCATTCGCGATTGCCATTCTCGTCCTCGGCCCATCGCGCTGAGAAAATACCGGGGCGCCCATGGAGCACATCGACACACAACCCACTATCGTCGGCAAGCGCGGGCAAACCGCTGAGATCGGCCGCCTCTCGCGCCTTGAGATCGGCATTGTCCGCGAAGGTGACACCGATCTCTTCGGGTTCCGGGAGGCCCAATTCGGCCGCGCCAACGCAGGCGATTCCAAGGGGTTCGACGAGTGCTGTCATCTCCCTTAGTTTTCCGGGGTTGTGGGTGGCAATGACCAGCCGGTCGCCGACCGGCCTCACCGGCCGACTGCCTTCAGCTGAGCCTGGAAAATCTCCGAGCACCCGATCCTTGCAAGGCGAAGAAGGCGCAACAGTCCCTCCTCATCGTAACACTCTCCCTCGGCGGTCACCTGTGCTTCGACGATGGCGCCATCCGCGGTCAGTACGAAGTTGCCGTCGCAGCCCGCCTGGCTATCCTCTTCATAATCGAGGTCGAGTACCGAAGTACCCTGATGGAAGCCGCAGCTCACGGCGGCGACCTGGGTTCTAATCGCATCGGAAGCGATCGCTTTGGAGCCAAGTAGCTGGTCGACGGCAAGGCGCATTGCGACCCAGCCCCCCGATATTGAGGCCGTGCGCGTCCCCCCGTCCGCCTGCAGAACATCGCAGTCGACGATCAGCTGGCGCTCACCGAGGGACTTGAGGTCAACCACGGCCCGAAGCGACCGACCAATCAGCCGCTGGACTTCCTGGGTTCTCCCGGACTGCTTGCCCTTGGCAGCCTCGCGATTGCCGCGGGTGTGGGTCGCTCGGGGAAGCATTCCATATTCGGCGGTGACCCACCCCTGCCCCTTTCCCCGAAGGAACGGCGGGATCTTTTCCTCGACACTTGCCGTGCAAAGCACGCGCGTGTCGCCAAAGCTCACAAGGCATGAGCCCTCGGCATGGCGGGTGAAGCCCGGCTCGAACTTCAACTCTCGCATCTGGTCGGGCGCGCGTCCGGAAGGGCGCATGGCCATCGAAGTCTCCTCAAAGTCGTAAGCGGCGGTCCCTAGACCGGCAACGGTCCTAATCCTAGATGGAGTGACATGGCACAACCAATCGGGGAACTTACCGACCGGATGCGCGAGATCTTCGGGCACGTCGTCGAAGCGTATCTCGAGCGCGGCCTTCCGATCGGATCCAAGGCACTTGTTGGCAATGTCAGCCTTTCTCCAGCGTCGATCCGCGGCGTCATGCAAGAGCTCGAAGAACGCGGATTGCTGACCCACCCGCATACCTCGGCGGGCAGGATCCCGACGGAGACCGGGCTTCGGCTGTTCGTCGACGGTATAATGCAGGCCGCAGCGCCGGACCCGCGGGAACGGCGCGAGATAGAGCGGCAAATTGTTCGCGATCAACCAATTGAGAATGCGCTTGCCGCCGCTTCTGCAGCGCTTTCGGGGCTCAGCCAGGCCGCTGGCGTTGTCCTTGCTCCCAAACGCGAACTGCGCATCAAGCAGCTCAACTTCGTTTCCCTCAACGAGACTCGCGCACTTGCAATTCTTGTCGGTGCGGATGGTTCTGTCGAGAACCGCATCGTCTCGCTCGATGGCAGTACGACTGCCGCGACCTTGGGTGAAGTCAGCAACTTCATCAATGGACGGCTCGCTGGACTGACTCTTGCTGAAGCCGAGATGCGACTGCGTGCCGAGATCCGGGACCACAAGGAGGTAATCGATTCGGCTGCAGCAGAATTGATTGCATCGGGCCTCGCCGCGTGGAGCCAGGATAATGCGCGGCGGCCGGTCCTTATTGTTCGCGGTCAAGCAAATCTCATTGATGCGACAGCCGCCGAAGATCTCGAGCGCGTTCGGCGCCTCCTTGATGAACTTGAGGAAGTCCAGGAGATCGCACACTTGCTTGAAAGCGCACGTGATGCGCCAGGCTGCCGGATATTCATTGGCTCCGAGAACCGGATGTTTGCCTTGT
>DASRBJ010000096.1:0-3455 GCA_035653695.1 Sphingomicrobium sp. | reverse complement strand
ACGGCGCTTCCCCGATCGCCTTCATTGAGGTAGCGCCAAATCGCCGCTTAACGATCGATCTTTCTTCACTCATGACCCGCGCAGATCACCGAGTCACCCTTCGAGGGTTGCGCCGGCACGCGCCTCCTCCTATGTCGCCCGCCTGCCGTTTCCCGGCACCGCGCGCCCGTAGCTCAGCTGGATAGAGCACCAGACTACGAATCTGGGGGTCAGAGGTTCGAATCCTTTCGGGCGCGCCATTTTCGTTTTAGAGCCGCCAGCGATGCGAAAGCGGTTGATCCCATTCTTCCTCCTGCCCGCGGCCTGCTCGTCGCCAGGTGGTCCATATCCGTCACTACAACCGCGAGCGGCAGAACTGATCGACCCAAGAGTGCCGGTATTGCGCCCAACCAACGACCGGCCGGTTGCAGCGGCGTTCGCTGCCAAGATCGCTGCCGTTTTGCGCGAGGCGCAAACCGGCGATGTGGCCTTCGAGAACGCAATCTCCTCGGCGGAACGGCTCGCTACTGGTGCCGGAGCTCCTCAGAGCGAGACGTGGATTGTCGCTCAGGAGGCGCTTACCGCTGCGATTGCCGCGCGTCGGCCAACCGCAACGGCACTCGGCGACATCGACGAACTCGGGGCGACGGCGCTTCAGGTCCAGGGGGGCCTTGCGCCAAGCGATCTTGCCGCGCTGGACCGCGCTGCCGCTGAAGTGGCATCAATCAATGAGAGAGAAGCTCAACGCATCACGGCAATCCAGAAGCGGCTCGGAGACTAACTCCTCCGAGATGAATCCAAGGCCAATTCTCTCGCTACAGGCCACTCGGTCGCTTCGATTGTAAACACGACCTGCGGGTTGACGTCATGATCCACCGCGAACCGCTGATCGACGAAATCGAGTTCGCAGCGACGCTGCATGCCGAGGCGTTTCATCAATCCCTGACTTGGTGCATTTCCGGCCGCCGTGACGGCAACGACCTGACGAGCACCAAAGCGACCAAATGCGAGATCGAGCGATGCAATCGCTGCTTCCTTTGCATAACCCCTACCCCACGCGTCCTCTCTAAGCCGCCAGCCGACCTCCACCTCGCCAGCCAATGCATCTGCACCTGGTGCATTGGCACGCTTGAGCCCGCAAAAGCCGAGGATCTGGCGGTCCGCCTTGCGTTCCACAATCCAGAAGGTGAAACCGTAATCGCGCTGATAGCGGCGTAGCCGCTGATAACCGGCGCTCCACTCTTCTGCCGTCTGCTTGCCTCCCAGCCATCGCATGACCGCGGGCGTGTTCATCACTTCGAAGAAGCGGAATTCGTCGTCGTCGTTCCACGTTCGCAGGCGAAGGCGCTCCGTCTCCGCGACGATCTTAACCACCAAGTGCCTCCACCCCGCGCACCAGCGCATCAATGACCTCGTCGACATGCTCGAGATGCGTTCGGAAACAGAGGATCGCACAGCGCAGACGGAAGCTGCCATCAACGCGCGTTCCACTCAGCATGACCCGGCCCTCCTGCTGAATGTGGCGGATCAACTTTTCATTGAACTCATCGACATCGGCGTTCTTCGGGAGATATCGGAAGGCAACGATTGACAACTGCGGTTCTGGACCCGGATCGAAGCCCTCGAGCTGCGACAATCGCGCGTGAAAGTAACGGGCAAGTGCAAGCTTTTCGCTTTGCGCCGCCCGGAACGCTGCAATTCCAGCGATCTGCAACGGGAGCCACAGGCGCATTGCCCGGAAATGGCGCGTGAGCTCGGGCGACAAATCAGCGGGTGACGGTCCAACATCCGTGTCCGTGAAAGGTTGGATGTAGTCGGCGCTTGCACTGAAAGCATCGAAGAGGTGCTTGCCGTCTCGTACAAGCACCGCGCCGGTCCCGTACGGAAGGAACAGGGTCTTGTGAGGGTCAAGCGCGACGCTGTCGGCCTGATCGATGCTGCGCACACGCGCTCGTCCTTCATCGCACAGGCAGAACAAGCCCCCGTAGGCACCATCGACATGAAGCCACGCGCCATAGCGATGGCACAGTTCAGCGATCTCGGGCAGCGGATCGATTGCACCGGTGTCAACGGTTCCGGCCGATGCCACCACGAGCCATGGCCGGACACCATTGCGCCGATCGTCTTCAAGGGCCTGCTCCAGAGCGTCGAGCGACATGCAATAGGACTCGTCGGTCGCGACAAGGCGACGGGGCGAACGGCTCCGGCCCGCAATGTGCAGCGCCTTCTCGACGCAATGATGAGCAAAGCGCGTCAAATAGACGGCACCGCCGCCGTCCGCGTCACGAGCTTCTCTTGCCGCGACAATTGCCGTGAGGTTGGCAACGCTCCCGCCGGACGTCAGAGTTCCTGCCGAGGACGGTGGGTAGCCAATTACGCTCGCCAGCCAAGCAGTGCAGGCATTCTCGATGCGCACCGCACCAGGAGCTGCCGGGGCAAACCCCGCATATTTGTTCGATACTGCCGCAAGCATGTCGCCAAGCGCAGAGTGGAACAGGCCGCCGCCTGGTACATAGGCCATGAACCGAGGCGAGGTCGTAGCGATGCCGGGTCGCTCGATGCAAGCGTCAACATAAGCAAGGACCGACGACAGGTCGCGTCCCTCCTCGGTGAATTCCGGCTCGAGCCGTTCGCTGAGCGCTTCGCAAGCGGGCCGCAGGCTTGGCGCCGTTTCGACTTGCTCGAGGAATGCGAGTGCGTGGTCGAGTGCCTCCGTTCCAAGCTGCCGCCGCTCGGTGTGGTCCGGTTCGAGCGCGGTTGCCTCGGCGCGCAAGTGCTCAATATCCGCACGAAGTTGCTCAATCATGCGGCAAGCAAGCGCGCAGCGTCAACGGCATGATAGGTAAGTACGCCGCTTGCCCCCGCTCGCTTGAACGCCAGCAGGGTTTCTAAAATTAGCGCGTCGCGTTCGCCGGCGCCGGCTGCGGCAGCGTGCTCGATCATCGCATATTCGCCGCTCACCTGATAGGCGAACGTCGGCACGCCGAATGCGTCCTTAACCCGCGCGACGACGTCGAGGTACGGCAGGCCCGGTTTCACCATCACGAAGTCAGCCCCCTCCGCAAGGTCGAGTTCGACTTCGCGGATTGCTTCCTCAAAGTTTGCCGGGTCCATCTGGTAGCCGCGCTTGTCGCCCTTGAGGCGACCGCGCGAACCCACCGCATCGCGGAATGGTCCGTAAAAGGCCGAGGCATATTTCGCCGCATAGGCCATGATCGCGACGTTCTGGTGCCCTTCACGTTCGAGCGCGTCGCGAATGGCGCCGACTCGGCCGTCCATCATGTCGGACGGAGCGATTATGTCGGCTCCCGCTGCTGCTTGGACGAGAGACTGTTGCACGAGAATCTCTACGGTTTCATCGTTGAGAACATTACCGGATCGGTCGAGAATGCCGTCGTGGCCATGCGCGGTATAGGGGTCCAGCGCGACATCGGTGAGGACGCCAACGTCCGGCGCTGCATCCTTGATTGCCTTGA
>DASRBJ010000095.1:0-3007 GCA_035653695.1 Sphingomicrobium sp. | reverse complement strand
TCCAAGGCTGCTAAGGACCGTTGCCTCGACCTCCTTGATCCTGCTTTGCCTGCGAACGGATCTTGGAAGGCATTCGATCTCCGCGAGCGCCATTGCAGGCTCGCCGGACCTTTGGAGGTGCACGATGAGGGCGACCCTGCGGTGAGGTGAGGGGTCGACTGAAACGGCTCTTTGCAGAAGCACCGTTGCCTCTTCGACGGACTTCTGGGCTAAAGCGATTTCCGCGAGTTTCGCCAATGCGTCGGCATCCTGAGGATTTCTCGCTATTCGTTCCTGAAGCAGCTGGCGCGCGACAAGGACATTGCCATTCCGATGAGCTGCCGACGCACGATCGATCGCGGCAGCGGGTCGAAGTGAGGGGCCCGGCTGAGTAGGTCGGGTGATCACGGCCGCCTTCGCCCCTCCAGTCCCCACGAAGAGTGTGCATCGTCCAACTCTTCTCTTCGGTTCAAATGTCGGGGAAGGCTTATACTCGAAACTTGGGTTCGCATCATCAACCGTGATGCAATTTGTCGTTGTCGGTCGTTAGGCAAGCATCGATCCCGAGGCGGCGGAGCTATCAATGGACATTACGCAACTCATTCTCGACGACCATGCCGAACAACGGCGACTGTTTGCGGTTCTCGACGAAATCGAACCTCAGAACATTGGCGCGTTGCAAGCAACCTGGAATCATCTTCGAGCGCTGCTCGACGCGCATGCGCTCGCTGAAGAGCGCTTCTTCTATCCAGATTTGCTCAAGATCGGTCGCGGCGCCGACGGGGATTCCGCGAAGGAAGAAACGCGCGACGCGATCAAGGATCACAACGAGATCCGTGACACTGCCGCAAAGGTCGATGAACAGCGGCCGGGTTCACCTGGATGGCGGCAAGCGGTCGCGGCGGTAAACCGCGCAAATGGCGATCACATGGCCGAAGAAGAGCGCCAGGGGCTTACCGATTTTCGGAGGACAGCCGGGCTTGAGCTCCGACACAGGCTCGCCGTGCAGTTCTTGCAATTCCGCATGGAGCATCTCCTCGGCGTAAAGCCAGTCGATCGCGACGTAGACGCTTACGTGCGGGAGAATAGCTGAAATGTTGCGGCGCCCGTCACGGGCAATTGGTTATCGTGCCATTAACCGTGACGATGAGCGAAGAAGAAAGCTGTCTTGAGTTAACCACGGCACGATCGCGTCTGCAGGACTGTGCCGGCGAGGATCGTCGAACTAGTGGGGATTTCAAGATGAAGAAGCTTATTCCGGCCGTCGCGGCCGCTGCGCTTACAATGCTTGTGGCGGCTCCTGGCCAGGCAGCATCGCCTGCAACGCAGGCTACTGCCTCGGCAAAGATTTACCGCCCGCTTACCATCGCCGCCACCCAGAACCTCGATTTCGGCACCATCGTGCTTAGCGGCGCTGGCACCTGGTCGGGTGAAACCGTCAGCATCGACCAGACGGGTGCACTCACTTGCGGTAGTGCCGGAAATGTCACTTGCTCGGGCTCACCACAGGCTGCGAAATATCATCTCGTTGGAACGAACAACGCCGTTGTGACGATCAGCTCGCCGGGGTTCAACCTGACGGGTCCCGGCACTCTCGCCTTCACGCCAAATGCACCGACGACCGTCAATCTCGGCGCGGCGGGGAGCACGACGGGCTTCGATTTCGGAGTGGGCGGCTCGATCACGCTCGCGTCATCGACGCCTGACGGGGTTTATACGGGTACGTTCGCAGTAACCGCGAACTATCAGTAATATTTGCGCGTCCAGAGGGACAACAAAATGTTCCCCTGGAGCATTGTGCGGTGTTTGGCGGCGCTTGCAATCTGGGCGTCGCCGACACTCGCAAGTGCAGCCGCACCCCTCGCTCAACCGACGGCACATGTCGTTGTGCTTCTGCCGCTCACGGTGACGAAGCTGCAGGACATGGATTTCGGCATACTGAGCACGACGGGCGCTGGAACAGCGGTCCTTGATCCAAACACCGATGCGCTGACCACCACCGGACCCGTATCCAGCCTGGGTGGCTCGCCTCATTGTGCGCAGTTCGCCGGTTCAGCGGGAAGCGCGTCAGTCGTGAACATCAAGGCGCCCACGGGTTCGATCACCCTCACAAGGGTTGGCGGAACCGAGACCATGACCGTCTCGAACTTCACCATCCAGGGGCAGAGCAAGCGCGCTCTCGCGAAGGCAGCAAGTTTCACCTTTCGCGTTGGTGGAACGCTGTCGGTAGCGGCGGGCCAAGTCGAAGGACTTTACGTCGGTACCTTCAGCGTAACCGTTCAATATCCCTGAACCGTTGGCCACGCGCTTTTTGCAGCAAAGATTTGACGGCGCTTGATCCGCGGGAATGGCGGACAATCGTTTCAACGCGACGTCCTAAACCTCGAGCCGATCACCCTCGCGTGCGACTAATGTGTAGAGCGCTGGCATCAGGAAAATGATGATGAGGAGGCACGCGACGAGGCCGCCGACAATGACCACTGCAAAGGGCCGCTGCGTATCCGTGCCAACGCCGGTCGCGAGCGCTGCAGGCAGGAGGCCGAGCGCTGCAACGAGCGCCGTCATCATGATTGGCCGGAGGCGCAGGATTGCGCCCTCGCGAATTGCTTCGCGAAGCGGCGTTCCAGCAATCCGGAGTTCGTTGACATAGGATATGTAGACGAGCGCGGTCTGCACCGAGACGCCGAACAAGGCGAGAAAGCCGATCCCGGAGGAGACCGAAAATGCAGTGCCGCTCAGCCACAGTGCAAGAATACCGCCGACGGGTGCAGAGAGTAGGACGCCGGCAAGCGTGATCGCGGGAAACTTGAAGTTCTTGTAAAGCATGAAGAGCAAAAGGAAGATTAGGAGCAACGTTAGAGGCACGATGCTCATCAGCTGGGTGCGTGAAGCGGTATATTCGCTATATTCGCCACCCCAGTCGAGACGATATCCCTGCGGCAGCCGCACCTTGTTCGATACTTTTGCCATCGCGTCCTGGACGGCGCCGGCAAGGTCGCGGCCCTCGACCGAGAATTGCACGCCGATG
>DASRBJ010000094.1:0-5558 GCA_035653695.1 Sphingomicrobium sp. | reverse complement strand
CTCCTTGACCTGGACGAGTGATGCCACCAGCGCTGGACCAGTCTCGTTGCTGAGGCTTGTCGCTTCACGTTCGACCTGGACCAGGCTCGAGGCGAACTCGGCAAGCTTTGACTGCGCTTCCTCAACGCCGCTGTCGAGACCGGCAAGGAGCTCGGAAAAATGCTCCCGCTGCTGCGCGATCTGGGCAGCGGTTGCCGCGAGCTTGTCATTGGCTTCACTCGTTGCATCGCGAAGCCAGCCGATCGAAGGCTTGGCCGCTTCTGCGGTTTCGGCGAGACGGTCGGCGCCGCCCTGCGCTTCGCCGATTGCGACGCCGACCCCGTCCCGGATCTCCGTTGCGAGTTGTTCAATGCTGTCGCGAAGCGCGCTGGTCCGCTCGGCGAGCGAGCTGATCGCGCCGTCCTGGCTGCTGGCCTGGGCGGCAAGCGTGTCGAGCTCGGTGCGCGCGCGGCTGAGTGACCCGAGAAAACGATTGGCTCGCTCATCCCCGTTCGCGGCGAGCTCGGTAAAGCGCTGGTCGATGAGCGCCAGACCTCGTTCGATCTCCGCAATCATGTGCTGCGACGCTCGATCCTGTTCAGCAACGCGCGTGGAAAGTCCCTCGAGTGAGTAGGTCGCCTGGCTAAGGTTCGATGCGAGCGATTCGGCCGCGTCCGATCCGGCCTTGCCGATCCCTGCCGACGCTTGCGCAACGAGCGCCGACACCGCCGCTCCCTGAACGTCGATTCCCGAGCGGATTTGCTCGAGCGCTTCGGCAGTACGCACCAGTAGAGTGTCGAGCGTGTTCGCATAGGCATTTTCGGCATTGCGCACTTGCGCAGCGGCCGTTGCTCCGGCGTCCTCGATCTCCGCAAGGCGAGCGGCAATATTGTCCGTCGCTTGCGCAATCAGCTGCTCGGCGGTTCGCGCTTGTTCGCCTATATTGCCGACCTCTTGGGCAAGTAATGCTGTTTTTTCCGCGGATTGGCTGCTGACCGAGCGCAACTCTTCGGCCACTGCGCGGGCGCGCTGCTCCGCTCTTGGAAGATCATCAAGGAGTGCCGCTACGTCATTCCGGGCGGAGTCGGCGGCTCGATCGAGCGCGAGACCCTGGACTTTGAGTTTTTCGCTGCTTCCGTCGAGCTCGCGGGTGATATTCCCGAGCTTGACGGTCGTCTCATCGCCAAGATCCATCAGCTGCTGAGAAATACTCGTGAGTTGAGAGCGGCTTTCATCGATCCGCTGCGCGAGCACCTGGAGAAGTGCTTCGAGGCTGCGCGCCTCCGCCCGCATTGTCACGACCGATCGCGTAAATCGTTCGGCTTCCTTGCGCCTGGTGCGACCGAAGATCAGCCAGACGAGGCCGAGGAGGGCAAGCGGACCCGCAGCGATTGCGAGCCATTGCGCGAGTTGCGGCGATGAAAGCGACTGGCTGTCGAGCGAACGGCCCGCCGCCCAGCCGGCATAGGCAAGCCACAGGGCCGCAAAAATGCACAGCGCAACGCCCAGCACCTGACGCCCGCCGGCGCCGCGTTCTTGCGCCGATTGTTCCTGCCACTCGCGATGGTCGAACGCCGGCTCGACAAAGTCGATGCTGCTCGACAGCAAATTGCTTGATTCTGCCGCGTCGTCGAGCGGCGGCAGGTGTTCGGCGCGCTTGGGAGTAGGTGTCATCTCGACGGGCAGTTTATCATCTTTGACGAAGCGCGAAAGCGATTAGAGAGAGTAGTTGCGCGATAGCGGGGAAGGCAACAACGGCAATGGCGATCGGTGCCCTGATCGGGGCTTACCAGGAAGACGACGGAGGAGGTCTAAGAGCGCTCCTCCCGCTCGCCGGTCGAACGCTCCTCGATTATCAGGTGCGCTGTGCGTCCGCCGCGGGAGCTGCGCCAATCGTTGTCGTCGTGGAGCGCGTTCCGCAGGGACTACAGGAGACTTTCGAACGACTAAGAAGCGATGGGATCAGCATCGTTCCCGTGAGTGACGTCAACGAGGCTCTAAGCCGTTTCGAGGCGGGCTCGATGATTCTTCTGATCGGCGACGGCGTAGCGCCGCCACTATCCCTCCTCATGAGCGTTTCGCAATCGCCCGTAAATCTCGTCGCAACGGTCGGCGACGATGAACTGCATGAGCGTTTCGAGCGAATTGATGCGCAGTCGCGCTGGGCCGGAGTCGCACTTGTCGACGCGACGTTGTTGGGCTCGACAGCGGCCATTCTGGGCGACTGGGACTTGCAATCGACCTTGCTCCGACGGTCGATCCAGGAAGGCGCGCGGCTCGTGCCCGCGGCCGACACGGGTGGCGAGCCGTTGCTCGTCAACGGAGCCGAGGATCTCGCGAGCTTTCAGCGTCATCTCGTTCGGTCCTCGCGCGCTAATCGCGATGACGCGGCGAGCCGTTATTTTCTGCCACCGGTCGAGGATTTCGCGACCGAGCGCCTGATGGGTACTGCAATTCGGCCCGGTTCGTTTCTCTGGATGGCACTCGGACTTACCTTAGCGGGGGCAATCTGCTTTTCGAGAGGATGGCTCGGCGCCGGAATGGTCCTGCTGCTGGTTTCAACACCGCTCGATCTTCTTGCCGAGCGCCTTGCAACGCTGAGGCTGAGGCCGCTTCCTACGCGCCTCTGGACCCGATCGGCGCTGTGGCCGGCGGCAGGGGTTGCCTTGCTTGCGATCGGCTGGTGGGAGACCCGCCACGGCACCGGTTGGGGTGCGCTGGTGAGCGCCGCCTCCGCTTGTGCGTTTGCCGAGGCGATGCGGATCGAATCTTCGGCATTTCCTCCTGCTGACGAGATGTGGCTTCTTTCGCGCCGGAACGCGGTCCTCCTGGCTTTGCCGTTTGCGATCGCTGGCCAGTGGACCGCTTATTTGGTCGCCATGCTGCTTTACGCAGCGGTGTCGTTTTTCCTGTTCCAGAGGGTCCGGCACCTCGCACCAGTTGACGGCAAGTTAACTGAAATCGGATAAATCGGATAAGATGATGCCGGAAGAATGGCCTATCGCTGCAATGGCAGCTGACGGGAGTGCGCCTGCGCGCGCCGCCGGTACTGGACGACTGCAAGCCGTACGACAAGACTTCTTCCTCGATCCTGGACAGCGCCTGACGGAGCAGGAGCGAGCACTGATGACCGCGATGCTGCGCGGCCTCATCAGAGACGTGGCGAGCGCCATTCGCGCGGCACTTCCGCGCGGCCGGCTTCCGGCGAATGACGATGGTGATGCCTCGCTCATTGCGCGGCTGACGAGTTCGAAACTTGTCGATGAGCCGCATTTGATGGCTCTTCTCCTTCGTCGGGCCGATGAAGAAAGGATTGCGACGGCTGCTCGCGCACGAAGCGCACGCCGCGAAGCGCGCGTCCTGCAGGGTTTCGTCAGCGACAACGATGGCGGCGTGGCCGCGGCGGCAATGGCGGTTATTCTCGCAAAGGGTCGCCGTCGTGACCGCTTCGGTCAGTACCTCATCCTTTTCGACGATCTTGCCCAAACGTCTGCCGAGTCACTCGTCCATGCGATCGCCGCGGCGCTCCGCGCCGAACTCGCCGAACGCGAGGGACTGACCGGCGCCGATCTCGAATTGACGCACGCATCGCGACAGGTTCTCGAGCACCGCGACGAACGGCGAGGGATCAATGCACTCATCGCAGCGCTTGTCGATGTCCTCGAAGCGACCGGAACTCTCACCGACGAACTTGTCGTCGCCGCGGCGAACGAGGGAGAGGTGGCGTTTGTTGCCGAGATATTATCGCGTCGCGGCGGTCTCTCGGGAGAAGCTTCGATTGATGAGCTCCTTTCTGCTGATCCGAAGCGATTGATGACCTTGCTTCGGATCAGTCAATCGTCCCGGAACCTAGCGGCAGGATTGCTTGGAAGCATCGGCGATCTTCTGGGCGTCGACGATGCGGGCGCTGCCCTCGCAATGTTCGAGAATATGCCTGATACCGAAGTTCAGGGCGTACGCGCATGGCTTCTGACTGCGCCCTCCTACAAAGCCGCGCTTGAGCAACTAGGCCCGTCGCGTGGCTAGCGCTCCTTCCACCCCTCGTCCCGTGCTCGGGCGTCTTGATGCCGCGGGTCGCCTGATTTCCGCCGATCCGGAACTCGAGACGCTTCAGCGTGAGGCTGGATCGCGCCTTGGAGAACTGCTTGCACTGCCCCAGATCGCGGCTGTCGCTGAGCTTGCGCGGCGCCTTCGAACGGCGGTTTCGCGACCGGCAATGGCCGCCTCGGCCGAGCATGACATCGAGCTTTGGGTGCGGGCGACTCCACAGGGCGAAGAGGTGGACCTCGCTCTTGAAGGGTGGACCGAGCACGTCGCCGCGCCTCCAAGGCTCGCCGCGATATTGGGCGGGGGGGGCGAAGCTGGTGCGGAAGAAATGCGCAACGAGTGGGCCGCGGACGAGGAGTTGCGAATCCTTTCCCTGTCCTCAGGACTTGCCGAGCTTCTTGGCGTCAATCCCGATGCGGTCGCGGGCCAGCCGCTTACAAGGATCGTTCGACTTGACGAAGACGAAGCCGGCGAAATGCCGCTGATCAGTGCTCTCGCGGCGCGGCGCAACTTCACCGGACAGCGCGCGCGGAGCCGAGCGATCGAATCGCGATCGATCATAATAAGCGGCGAGGTCGTTACCGGCGCGGACGGACATTTTGCCGGATTTCGCGGCTGGGTCGAGGCGGACAGCCGCGCGCCCCAGCGGCGCGAGCCCGGTCGCGAATCGTTCGATCTGGCGCTTGACGAAGTTCTAAGATCGCCTCTCGACCAGATCATCGAAAGCGCGGAGCGTATCGTGGAGCGCGCTGACGGGCCCCTCCGGAGCGATTATGCGAGCTACGGCAGCGACATTGCAGCAGCGGCCAGGCATCTTCTTTCCGTCTTGAGCTCGATGAGTGAAGAACCTGCCGCGGCAGGCGAACCGATCGACCTTGCGGCGCTTGCCGCGGAGGCCGTCGTGATGCTTGAGACGAGCGCAGAGGAGCGACACGCAGCGATTGACCTCCAGGATTTTGGACCATTGCGCGCGCGGGGCGAAGCTCGTGCTGTCATCCAGATACTCGTCAACCTCATCGGCAATGCGATTCGCTATTCGCCAGAGGGGGGCAGGATTTCAGTCATATTCAACGAGGCAAGTGGAACGGCATCGGTCACCGTCCAGGATTCAGGTCCTGGTGTTGCTGAAGCTGACCAGCAGCGCATCTTCGAACGATTCGAGCGAGGGCACCAGCAGGAGAGCGGCACGGGCCTCGGACTCGCCATTTCGAGGAGACTCGCTCGTTCGATGGGCGGCGACGTGACGCTCGACAGTGCGGCTGGAAGAGGTGCTCGATTTACCCTGTCGCTTCCCGCCGCCTAGCGCTTGTCGACGGGTACATATTCGCGCTGCGTTGGCCCGACATAAAGTTGGCGTGGCCTTCCGATCTTCTGGTCAGGGTCAGCTATCATCTCGTTCCACTGGGCGACCCAGCCGACCGTTCGCGCAAGCGCGAACAGAGCCGTGAACATGTCGGTCGGGAAACCGATCGCGTTGAGGATGACTCCTGAATAAAAATCGACGTTCGGATAGAGCTTCTTCTCGATGAAAT
>DASRBJ010000093.1:0-11673 GCA_035653695.1 Sphingomicrobium sp. | reverse complement strand
ATCTTCTCGAAAATGGCCCGCGCTGATTTCGTCCTGAAGGTTGCGCGACGTCGCCGACAAGACGCGCACGTCGACCTTCACGGGTCGCTGACTTCCAACGCGCGTGTAGCTTTGGTCGGTGAGGACGCGCAGGATCTTGGCCTGCGTCGTAAGGGGCATATCGGCAATTTCGTCGAGGAACAGA
This sequence comes from Sphingomicrobium sp., assembly GCA_035653695.1. Lineage (GTDB taxonomy): Bacteria > Pseudomonadota > Alphaproteobacteria > Sphingomonadales > Sphingomonadaceae > Sphingomicrobium. The sequence goes on along the minus strand of DASRBJ010000093.1, from coordinate 11,489 downwards.
GTTCCTCCATGGGCATGTTCGAGCAGGCCCGGGCGCATCACGCCATCGGTCTCACTCCCAAACAACTCTTCCTCGACACGTTCGGGGCTCATCATTGCCGCAGAGAGCACGATGAATGGCGCCTTCGCGCGCGGGCTCCACTGGTGAATCATCCGCGCGGCAATCTCCTTGCCCACCCCGGGCGGGCCGGAGATCAGAACTCGGCTTCCGGTTGGAGCAACGCGCTTTAGCGTTGCGCGGACGGTGTTGATCGCGACCGAGCTCCCATGCAGCTGGTCCTCCTGGCCAACCTGCTGACGCAAGCTTTCGTTTTCGCGTCTGAGCCGCTCCGTTTCGGTTGCCCGGTCGACGAGATAGATGAGGCGTTCCGCCTCGAATGGCTTCTCGATGAAGTCGATCGCCCCTTCCCTCACCGCCGCAACGGCGGTGTCGAGGTTGCCATGCCCCGAAATCATGAGGATCGGGATCGTCGAATCCCGCTGCTTTATTTCCTGCAAAAGCTGGATACCGTCGAGCTTCGATCCTTGCAGCCAGACGTCGAGCAGCACCATCGAGGGGCGCCGCTCCTCGATGGCGTCGAGTGTCTGACTACTGTCGGCTGCAGTCCTTACGGCATAGCCTTCGTCCTCAAGCACTCCGCTCACCAACTCGCGGATGTCTGCTTCATCGTCCACAACCAGTACTTCAAGAGCCATCAGGCTTCCTCGTCAGTCTTCTGAACATTCGCGCTCGCCGGTTCGGTCTCGTTGGCGAGCTGCGCAAGCTTGTCTGTTTCGAACGTAATGCGGACGTGGGTGCCACCTCCAGCGCGGTCGAGGAAGGCGATCTCGCCTTGATGCTCCTCAACGATCTTCTTGACGATCGCGAGGCCAAGGCCGGTCCCCCTCACCCGCGTCGTCATGTAGGGCTCGGTAAGACGCTCGCGCTCTTCAGGTAGACCAATGCCGGTGTCCAGCACGTCGACGATCAATTGCGACGCTTCGCGTCTTAGACGCAGCTCAATACGATCGCCCGCGATGCTATGCTCACCGCGATTACGCCTACTTTCAATGGCTTCAACACTATTTTTCACAATGTTCGTCAATGCCTGTGAGAGCTGACGTCGATCACAGACCATATGGAACTCGCCATCAACCGGCTCGAGCACGAAGCTTATCCCGGGATGCGCGACCTCGTGGAGGAACAAGGCATGCCGCGCGATCTCGTGAACATCCTCGTCGCGGAAAACCGGCTTTGGCATCCGCGCGAAATTGGAAAACTCATCGACCATTCGCCGAAGATCGCCGACCTGCCTGACAATTGTTCCAGTAAGCCGCTCGAATGTTTCCTGGTCGGAGCTTACTTCCTTGCCAAATCGGCGCTGCAGTCGCTCGGCAGCGAGCTGGATTGGGGTTAGTGGGTTCTTGATCTCATGCGCGATCCGACGCGCAATGTCGGACCACGCGGCTCTGCGTTGATCCGACAGCTGGTCCGTGATGTCGTCGAAGGTCAACACCGACCCGTCCTGGTAGCGCACCCGCTTTACCGCGAGAGTCCGCTGGGTCGCCTCGCTTGCAATGAGCACATTCGCCTCGGACTGGTCACCGCGCATGAATTCGCTGAGCTCGGGCGAAATATCGGCAAGGCCCCTTCCCTCGACGTCGCGCTGCTTGCCTTGGAGCAGATTTTCAGCCGAGCGGTTCACAAGGCGAATACGGTGCGCTGCATCGACCGCGATTACGCCCGCGCTTACATTTTCGAGAACCGCCTCCATGAACGCACGGCGGGTGTCGAGTTGAGTATTCGCGGTGCGCAGTTCGGTAGTCTGTTCCTGGAGCCGGTCCGTCATCCGATTGAAGGCTTCAGAAAGCGTCTGGACCTCATCGTCGCTGGTCGAGATTGGAACACGCGTCGAGAAGTCACCCCGTTCGATGCGGCCCGCGGCAGTCACAAGAGCGCCAACCGGTCGTACCATCCGATCGGCAAGCTTGAGGGCGGTAAAGATTGCGAGGCCAACGATGATCAGTGCGCCAAGCAGTAGCGCGGCGTTGAACCGTAGCTGATTAACTCGCGACTTGTTGAGGAGCGCCCGATAGTCCTTAAGAACGTCGTTCGAACGTTTGATCTGCTGGCGAAATTGGGGATCGAAAACGCGAGCTTCGTAAAGGTACGTGTCGGGCCCATAGTCGAGTTTCGTCACAGCACCGATGCGATTTGCCGACTCGATCGGAACCACTTTTTCGGTTGCGAGCCTTTCAATGGCTGCAGGCGGTATGTCCCTACTAAGCGGCCGATCATAAGGATCAACCAAGAGCAGGGTTCGGATCTGCTTGTCTGGGCCGTAGGTGAAGATGATCGCTTCCGAGAGCAGGCGATTAAGGACCTGGTTTCGAGCGAAACCCGCCCAGAGCCGCGGATCATCAATGGGAAACTTGCGCAGATAGTCGGCCGTATCTCCAGCAGCGGTCAGCGTGTTATTCGCCACTCGGTCGACTTCATTTTGGTAGGTCGTGTGCGCCAGCTGAGCGGTATTCTCGAGCATGTTTCGCGCGCGGTTCGAAAACCAAAACTCAAGTCCACTTTGGAATAGCACCGACGCGAAGATCGCGACCAAGACTGTCGGCACCGCCGCGAGGACAGAGAAAAGCGCTACCAAGCGGACGTGCAGTCTTCCGCTTCCGAGGCCCCCTTCCTCCGCTCGTCGAAGGGCAACACGACGCGCATAAAGTGCCATGAGCGCAATCGCTGGGAGGAGGATCGCAATCAGCAGGAGCGCAATGAGCGGCGGCCACAGCAAGTTACCGGGCTCGACCGCACGGCGGAGCACCCAGATGCTGACGGCCACCATCAACACGAGAAAGCCTGCGACGAGCCACGCCAAGCGATCATAGAACCGACCGCTTGCGCGTTCGCGCTGCAGCCAGTTCTCCTGCTCTGAAATCACCGGCGAGTCAGCCGTAACCGCATCCATCTGCTGACGGCACTAGCATGGCCGTTGCTCAAATAACACAGTGTTGATCGAGGCTTTTTATCACGCAGCAGAGCGGACGAGCCACGGCGCATAGAATTCTTGCAACATGTGCGTAACGATTTTTGGATCATCCTGCTGGTTGACCCGATTGCGCAGCTCCGCCGATCCAGGCAGGCCCTTAGTGTACCAGCCGATGTGCTTGCGGGCGAGATTTACGCCCGTATGGGTGCCGTATAGGCGCAGCATCTCATCATATTGTTCGAGCATCGCTGCGAGCTGTTCATCAAGGCTCGGATCGCGCCGGTGACCACCGCCAGTAAGTTCGCTCATGACCTGTGCAACGAACCATGGTCGCCCGTAAGCGCCTCGGCCGATCATGACTCCATCGGCTCCCGACTGGCGAAGCGCGGTGCGCGCATCGTCGATCGAGCAAATGTCACCGTTGACGATTACCGGGATTGATACGGCCCGCTTGACCTTTCGCACGAATGCCCAGTCCGCCTCACCCTTGTACATCTGGCAGCGCGTGCGACCGTGAATGGTGATCATCTGGACGCCGAGGTCCTCGGCTATCCGAGCAAGTTCAGGAGCGTTGAGATTGTCGTGGTTCCACCCCATTCGGGTCTTGAGCGTCACCGGCACGTTGACGGCATCGACTGTCGCCTTGATCAATCGTGCAGCAAGCGGAAGATCGCGCATCAAGGCCGAGCCCGCCTCGCCATTCACGACCTTCTTCACGGGACAGCCCATGTTGATGTCGATGATGGCCGCCCCGCGCTGTTCATTGAGCTTCGCGGCTTCCGCCATGATGTGAGGCTCGCACCCAGCGAGTTGAACCGATACGGGCTCCTCACAAGGGTCCCACATCGCTTTCTGGAGCGATTGGCGTGTTTCCCGGACCATTGCCTGGCTCGCGATCATCTCACTTACGGTAAGCCCAGCGCCATAGCGCTTGACGATGCGCCGGAAAGGCAGGTCGGTCACGGCAGTCATCGGCGCCAGAATTACTGGCGCATCGATCCGCACGGGGCCGATCTCGATAGGATTCAACTCGCTCATGGGGTTTGCGGCAGATAGTGGATCAACCCTTGGCGGACAAGCCGAGCGGCCTTAGACCGACGCGCCGTGACCACGACCGGATTGATTGTTGCTGCGGGAAGCGGCTCGCGGATGAGCGACAACTTGCCAAAGCAATTCCACCGACTTGGAGGAAAGCCTGTCCTGCGCTGGGCCGTGGAAGCGCTCGCACGCCACCCGGCGATCAAGGCTGTGCGCGTCGTTGTTGGACCAGGTCAGCAGGCACTCGCCTATGAAGCACTGGAAGGGCTTGATGTCGGCAATCTGATCGAGGGAGGCGCACAGCGCGCGGATTCGGTGCGCGCAGGCTTGGAAGCGATTGAGGGCACCGCCGTTCTTGTCCACGATGCAGCCCGACCGTTTTGTCCATCCGAAATCATCGACCGGCTTCTCGCTCGCCTCGAGTTCTTCGACGGCGCGGCTCCCGTGCTTCCCGTCGGTGACACGCTTGCGAAAGCGGGAAAGATGTTGGGCGATCCGGTCGATCGAACGGGACTCACCCGCGTGCAGACTCCGCAGGCATTTCGCCTCGCCGCGTTGAAGGCAGCGTACGAGCGATGGAAAGGCCCCTCCCCGACTGATGAAACGAGCGTCGTTCGAGCTGCGGGAATGGAAGTTGCAGCGGTTGAGGGTGATCCGCGGCTAGAAAAGCTCACGTTCCCGGCCGACTTGAGACGAGCGGAAGAATGGCTTGCGGGTCGTTTGACGCCGCGCACTGGACTTGGCTTTGACGTGCATGCCTTCGCCGGAAACGGGCCGATCATGCTCGGCGGGGTTGAAATTCCTCATGGACGAGGACTTGCCGGTCACAGCGACGCCGATGTCGTGCTGCATGCGATTACGGACGCGCTGCTCGGGGCAGCGGGTCTCGGGGATATCGGCGAGCATTTCGCGCCGTCGGACAGCCGGTGGAAAAACGCCAGTTCATCATTGTTCCTTGGCCATGCGGTGGACCTTCTACGCCAACGAGGAGCGATGATTGACCACCTTGATTGCACGATCATCGCTGAAGAACCCAAGGTTGGCCCTCACCGCGAGCGAATGCGCGCGCGAATTGCCGAGATCGCGCACTTGCGCGTTGATCAGGTTAGCGTGAAAGCAACGACCACCGAGACCTTGGGATTTACCGGCCGTCGCGAGGGCATTGCCGCTCAGGCGGTCGCTAGCATCCGGATGGGATTAAGCCTGTGACCGACAAGCTGTTGCCGAATGAACTGGTTGAAAAAGCGCGCGCGGTCGTCGAAGCCAACCGCGCCGCGCATCGTCGTGTGGCAATTGCCGAGAGTTGTACTGGCGGGCTTGTAAGCGCGGCGCTTACCGAGATTCCGGGCTCCTCGGAAATTTTTGAAGCTGGCTATGTAACTTATTCAAACGCGGCGAAAATCGCCGACCTCAAGGTATCAGAGGAAGTGGTCGATACCTTCGGTGCGGTGAGCGTTGCGACGGCTTGGGCAATGGCTCGAGGAGCGCTTGCCGCATCGGATGCGGATGTTGCCGTCGCAATTACTGGAATAGCAGGTCCGGGCGGCGGAACAGCGCAAAAACCGGTGGGAACGGTCGTGTTCGCCCGGGCCGAACGGGATGCGGATCCCGCCAAGATCGTGGCTGATCAGAAGTTCTTCGACGAGAAAACGCGTTCTGGCGTTCGGCTTCAGGCAGCGCTCTGTGCGCTCGAATTGCTGATGCCATAGAGCGCGGCCGCCCGCTGTTCGAAGGCGGAAGTCATTCGCCGAAGTGCACGATCGAACATGGCCCCGGCGAGGCTTTCGAACAAGCGCGATTTGAACGCGAAATCAACAGAGAAAAACAGGTTTGTTCCGCCGTCGGAAGTGCGGTCAAACTTCCACTCGTTATGCAAATATTTGAGCGGTCCTTCGACATAATCGACACAGATTTCGTGAGGCCGGTCCTTGTGGACGCGGCTGGTGAAACGCTCTTTGAAGGCGTTGAACCCAACGACCAGGTCGGCAATCGTCTGCGATTCACTCGAAGAGCGCACCCGGACAGCAACGACCCACGGCAGGAACTCGTCGTACCTTGCAACGTCCGCTACAAGATCGAACAATTGCTCAGGCGAGTACGGAAGGTGCCTGGTTTCGCTGTGACGCGGCATCAGCTGTTTGAACGCTCCAACTGCGCGATCCGTGCCGCTTGCATTTTCTTGAAATCGTCGCCGGCGTGATAGCTCGAGCGCGTTAGCGGTGAGGCGGCGACCAGGAGAAAGCCCTTGGCGCGCGCAATCGCGGCGTAGGCATCGAACGACTTCGGGCTGACAAATTCCTCGACCTTCGCATGGCGCGGTGTCGGTTGCAGATATTGCCCCATGGTCAGGAAATCGACTCCCGCCGAGCGCATGTCGTCCATCACCTGGTGAACTTCCAATCGTTGTTCGCCAAGCCCAACCATGATGCCGGACTTGGTGAAGATGTGCGGCGCCTTGCGTTTCACGCTCTCCAGGAGACGTAATGACGCATAGTATCGCGCCCCTGGCCTAATGGTTGGATAGAGCCGTGGAACCGTCTCCAGATTGTGATTGTAGACATCCGGGCCGGCGGCGACGATTTCCTCAACGGCAGCATCGCTCTTGTTGCGAAAGTCAGGAGTTAGAATTTCGATTGTCGTCGAGGGCGTCCTCTTGCGCAGCGCTTCGATTACCCGGACGAACTGGCGCGCACCACCATCGGCAAGATCATCGCGGTCAACCGACGTGATGACGATATGTTCGAGCCCAAGCTCGGCGGCGGCTGCCGCGACATGCTCGGGCTCGAGCGGGTCGACCGCTCGAGGCATGCCGGTTTTGACGTTGCAGAACGCGCATGCGCGCGTGCAGGTGTCTCCAAGAATCATCACCGTAGCGTGTTTCTTGGTCCAGCATTCGCCAATATTCGGGCACGCCGCTTCCTCACACACGGTCGCGAGATTAAGCTCGCGCATCAAGCGACGTGTCGCATGATAGCCTTCGCTGACAGGCGCCTTGACGCGGATCCAGTCTGGCTTGCGCTGCTTGGGCGGAACGGCGGCGGGAGCATTCATGGCGAGGCAGATAGCGATTGCTGCAATGGCTTGCCACCCCTGCTGCGCGCCGTTAGCCGCGAACCATGCCTTACCTCAAGCAGCTCATCGAAGGATACCGCCGCTTCCGTCAGAACGACTGGGCTCGGGAGCGTGAACGCTGGGCCGAGCTCGCCGACGGCCAGAACCCCGAAGTAATGATCCTTGCCTGCGCCGACAGTCGCAGCGATCCAGCACAGATCTTCGATGCCCGCCCCGGCGAAATGTTCGTCGTGCGGAACATCGCCGCACTCGCACCACCCTACGAAACGAGCCATGGCTTTCACGGCGTCTCTTCAGCGCTGGAATTCGCCGTGACACAGCTGAAGGTCGGCGAGATCCTCGTTATGGGACATGGCAAATGCGGCGGCTGCGCCGCAGCGCTCACCGGGCAATTCGACGATGTTCCGCCAGGCGAAGGGCACTTCATCGGCGACTGGGTACGAATGCTGGCTCCGACGCGCGATGAAGTTCGCGCAAGGCATGAAAACCTCGATCGGCAAGCGTTCCTCGACATGGAACACGAGGCGGTAAAGGTCAGTCTTGCAAACCTTCGCACGTTTCCCTGGATCGCCGATCGCGAGCGCGCCGGCGAGCTAAAGCTTCATGGAGCCCATTTCTCGATCGCTGAAGGCCGCCTTTATCTTCTTGACGAGGCGGAAGGACAATTCCGCCCCGTCACAGAAGCTCAAGAATTATGAATAAGCTGTTGACTTAACAGCGAATGTCATAGCTGTAGTGCGGCTGCCCGTACTGATCCACATAATAGCAGTAGCCACGGGTATCGCGATAATATTGTCGGCCGTTCACCGTCGCACCAAGGACTCCGCCTAGGATCGCGCCAGCGACGGCGCCACCAACCGCACTTCCTCCGAGCGCTTTGCCGGCAATAGCACCGCCAACGGCGCCAACCGCTGCTCCAGTCGCAACATTTGCGCCCTGGCTGTTATATCCTTGCGGCGCATAATAGCCGTTCGGGCCATAGTAGCCGTTCGGCCCATAATAGCCATTGCCTCCGTAGTAGCCGTTCGGTCCGTAGTAGCCATCATGATAATAGCCATGCCCGTAATAGGGATCATAGCCATATCCTGGGTAGTCGGAGCAACCCGCAACAGCGACTGTGGCAGCGAGGGCTGCAGCAAGACCAAGCTTCCTCATCGTCTCGTCCTCCTCAACTCGCCCCCTGTGGCGTCATCTACCGTCTAGTCGGTGTTTCGTTCCCGGACCGATCATCCCTGGTTCAGCTTGGAACTGCGGCAGAGCCGGGCTGTGGCCATTCCGCGACGCCGCGCTACAGACGGGGGATGAAGGACTCGCCGGAAAGGATGCGAATGGCGGATCGACTGGCCGAACAGGAAGCGAACATTGCGCTGTTGATTGACGCTGACAACGCGTCACCCGAACATCTCGACGAAGTGCTTCTGGTTCTCGGGGAACTAGGTACCATCAACATCCGCCGTGCCTACGGCAATTGGGCCAAGGCGAGCCTCAAAGGCTGGGGAAATCTTACTGGAACGCATTCGATCATCCCAATGCAGCAATTCGATGTCGTGAAGGGGAAGAGCGCAACGGATATGCGCATGACGATCGATGCCATGGACCTGCTTTATCGCGGCAATGTCGACGGGTTTGGAATCATGTCGTCGGACAGCGATTTTCTGCCCTTGGCTCAGCGTATCCGCGAAGACGGCCTCCCCGTTTATGGTTTCGGCACAAGCAAGACACCAATTTCCTTTCAGCAGGCGTGCACGCGTTTCTTCGATGTCGGTGCGCTTGCCATCGACGACGGGGAAGAACTCGAACAACCAGAAGCCGAGGCTGGGCAACGCCCGGTTGATCCGGAGCTTCTTCAAGTGCTCGGTGCGGCCTACAAGGCATCGAAACGGGACGAGGAAGGCTATACTCCACTGTCGGAGCTCGGCCAGCGCGCAAAAGCCGTGTCGAGCTTCGCTGCGCGGAACTATGGCTACACGCGGCTTTCGGACCTAATCAAGGCCGTGCCAAACTTCGAGGTGAAGAGCGGCGATGAAGGCCGCCTGCTGGTAAAACGGCTGCGCTGACAAGTTGGTGCTTGAACCAGCAACTTGCTGAACGCTCGTCCGTCACGCTGTTGCGACAGCGACACAATCGACCAGTTTTGTTGTTGGGCGAAGGAACAGGCCGTCCAATCGTCGGTTCTCGCCCAACCCAGATTAGTTTGTAAGTCATGCGCGTCCGGCACGATCCCGAAGCTTTACTTGAAACCGCCCTCAGCGCGCTTGCTACCGGTAGCGAGTGCAGAGCAATGCTCGATGAATTGGGAGTTCCAATCTACACGACGGACAATGAGGGTCGCGTTACGTACTGGAACCGCGCCTGCGTCGACTTAGCTGGCCATGAACTGAGGCTTGGCGAGGATCGATGGTGCGTGACGTGGCAGCTTTTCACCATGACTGGAGAGCCGCTCCAGCGCGAAGACTGCCCGGTGGCCCAGGCGATCAAACATCGAAAACGCGTCCGCGATGTAATTGTTATCGCTGAGCGACCTGACCGCTCTCGAATGGCCTTCAAGGCGTATCCCACTCCCCTGTTTGACACGGATGGTCGGCTATCCGGCGCTGTCAACATGCTAATCGACGTGACCGAGGAGCAAAGTGAGGCATTGCACGAGCAGGCCGAGCGTTGTCGGCGGCTGGCCGAAGCGACCTATGATCGCGCTACCTGCAAGATCCTGGGTGACATGGCAGAGGGATTCGAAGAGACCGCTGGCAGGCTCTCAAAAAATCACTGACGTGGTTGCACGCCCTCGATTTTGATCGGCGGCACCTGCACAATCGCATAGGTTCCAGAGGCGATACCCATGTTCGCCTTATCGAGGCCTTCGAGGATATCGCGGCTCATTTCATCTTTCATGCGCCGGATTCCATGATCCGGCGCAAGAAAGCGCACGGTAATTTCAAGCCAGTTGTCGGTGATCCGCCAGAACGTCTGAGGATCAATGTCGCCAACCTTGATCCCGAAATTTTCTTCGAGCCGCTTCACTTCCTCATCGCCGATCTTGGCCCTCGTGACCGCATGGCGTCGCGCGGCTTCAAGGAGGATCGCCTCGGCTTTCGCGCGGTCGTCCTCGTAGCGAACAGGCAAGTTGATCTCGTCCCAGATGTAAGGGAAGTCGTGGCTGTAATTGTAGACGGGCTCGTCGAAGACCTTGTCGTTAGTGACCGTGACGATGCGTCCTGTGAACTGGCGGCTGCGAACCCACATCGAAGGCGCATCGCCCTGCTCTTTTGGTGACTGGCCCATCTCCATGATTTGCGTCTGCATGAAACTTAGATCGATGACGTCACCGCGCACACCGCCCATCATGATCCGGTCACCAACGTTGAAGGTCTTGCCGCGGAGAATCACGAAATAACCTGCAACAGCAGTGATTACGCGCTGAAGCGCAAACGCAATTCCGGCGCCGATTAGCCCGACAACCCCAGCAAGCCGCGCGGGATTGTCAAACCAGATCGACATGACACCAAGGATCAGTATCGCCGCGATGACGAGACTGACGCCCTGCTTGGCCCAGAACTGGAACCTGGTCCCGCTTCTGCTGCCAATGAAAAGCTCCAGAATAGCGCGAAGCGCCCGGGAAACCAGCCAGCCCACGACCAAGAAACCCGCAGTCAGCAAGAGTTTGTGAAGATTGTCTGACGTCGCACCGATGAGAGTAATCCCGAACAGGTGCGCCCCGTGAACGGGTGCCGTTGCCGAAGAACCGCTCGCCGCGTTCTGTGCGGTGTTCATGAAATCAGTAAGGCTCTGCTGCACGCCCTCTCAACTGGAAGCACTTCGCAACGGTTCCAACGGCACCTGACGCTGCCACTCGCCGGTCAAATAAGGTCCATCGTGATCTCGAGCAGATCGCTCTCCCGTTTGCCGGTACTTCTCACGACCGCTATCTTGATCGGCAGGAAATAGCCGCCGTCCTTCGAGGGAAAGATGGACGTGCGCCAAGTGACGTCATCGACCCTCACCTCGACCTTTACCGAGCCGAAGCCCCGCTTCACCATCAAAGCGTGCGCCTTGATTTCGCCGGCATGCTCGGGCGGAACAGTGACGAAGTGCGAGCTTCCCTCGTCACTTCGCCAAAGCTTCAACGAGGCAGTAAAGCTGATCATTGCCCCACTCTTGAACTGTGCGCCGAACGGCTCGCCACCCATTCTTCGCCATTCGCACGTCGCCTTTTGAACCATACCGTGGCAGGCGCAAGCTTGGATCTTCGGGCAGCCCCCTGTGGCTAGCGGGTGAGCTTGCGATAGCTCATTCGATGTGGGCGCGTCGCCTCTTCACCGAGCCGGCGGACCTTATCTTCCTCATAGGCCTCGAAATTACCTTCAAACCACTCGACGCGGCTGTCCCCCTCGAAGGCGAGGATGTGCGTCGC
>DASRBJ010000092.1:0-4632 GCA_035653695.1 Sphingomicrobium sp. | reverse complement strand
GACAGCGCGCACTGTTTTCTCATCAAGCATGGAAATGACAGCGTCGTCGCAAGGCTCAATCTTGCCGGCGAGAAGGACATCTTGACCATTCTTTCGGGACGCGAGCGGACGGTGCGGCTGCTCGACGAAATCCGGCTTGAGACCGGCGATGATCCGGAAGCCTGGCTGCCGCGCCTGCTGGAGGTCGCATGATCGACGCTTGTTCCGTAGGACATCAGGGCGGCGGCTTCATCGGCTCGATGACGGGCTACATCGACTGTCAGGCACAGAGTCTTGGGACTGGTGCCTGGACGGCATTATCGGCGCCAGGATCGAGCTTGATGATGGTGCTGAGTGCCTTTCTTACCATCTTCATCGCGCTGATCGGCTATAATTTGCTGCTGGGCTCAAGCTTCACGCTACGCGGTGCGACGCTTGCGTTCGTGAAAATCGGCGCGGTCTTCGCGCTTGCCACAAGTTGGCCGGCCTACGAGACGATTGTCTATGATCTCGTGACGGATGGTCCTGGCCAACTCGTCAGCGAAATTGGGACGCGCGTTCCTGTTGCGGGTTCCGACGGAACGCTTGTCGAGCGGCTCGATCTTGCTGACGGCGCGTTGGTGCGGCTTGCGATCCTGGGGCCTGGCAATGCGCCGGCAAATGCCTATCGTGATGTGCCGCCTCCGCCGTTCATCGGATTTGATTCGTTCGCGCTCGGTGGCTCCCGAGTTTTGTTCCTGATCTCCTCGATTGCGGCGCTCAGCATCGTCCGAGTCATTGCCGGCTTGCTGCTTGGCTTGGGGCCCTTCTTCATTGCCTTCCTCCTGTTCGACAACACGCGTAGCCTGTTTGAAGGGTGGGTACGGGTCCTTGCCGGAACGGGACTCGCCGCCGTTGCGGCAGCGATTGTGCTGGGGCTCGAGCTTGGCGTCGTTGAACCATGGGTCGGCAATGTTCTTGCGCGCCGCGGTGCCGGCGAGGCGCTCCCGAGCATGCCAACCGAACTGTTCGTCATCACTTGCCTCTTTTCGCTGATGCTCGCGTGCAGCCTTTACGCCTGCTTCAGGCTGAGCGCGGCATTCCGCCTCGCGAATTTCATGCGAATGGAGCGCGGCGGGACTGGAACGCAGCATGACCGCCCCTCGCCTCTCCGCATCAGCAGCACACGTTCGACCGAAGCTCAGATTGAACGGAGCCGCGCTTCGGCAATTGCAAGCGTGTTTTCGACAGCAAGCGCTAGGGAGGCGAGCCCTTCCATGATTCTGATTTCATCCACCTCGTCGCAGTATCGTGCACCCGGTGCGCGGACAGGCGCGCAGCCGGGCGAGCGCGTTGTCGTTCCGTTGGGCAGGAGCTTTAGCCGAAAACCAGGAGTGCGCGTTTCCGCGCTCGCGACCCGACGCGACGGTGCACAATGAACAAGCACAGCCGCGAGACGCTCGACACCTATTATGCCGAAGCGGCAAGCTGGAACCGCGATCGTGTGCAGTCGATGCGAAGTTCGCATCGGATCGCCTGGGTAATTGCTGCCGCCGCGGGATTGCTTGCCGTCGTTGAGGCAATCGCGCTCGTGCTCCTCATGCCGCTTAAGACGGTTGAGCCTTATACGCTGATGGTCGACAAAACGACGGGCTACGTCCAGGCATTAAGGCCGCTCGATGAGCAGAAGATCGCGCCCGATGCCGCGCTGACGCAATCCTATCTCGTTCAATATGTAATCGGCCGAGAAGGCTTCGACATCGGAACCTTGAATGCGACTTATCGCAAGATCGCGCTGCTGTCGGCGGACTCAGCGCGCACGACCTATCTTGCCTCGATGCAAGTCTCCAATCCCGAGAGCCCGCTCGTCCGTTACCCGCGAACAACCGTGATTGAAGTACGCGTGAAAAGCGTCTCGCCGATTGGCGCGAATACCGAGCTGGTTCGCTTCGACACCAATCAAACCGACGGCAATGGCGAAGCGCAACCGCCAAAGCCGTGGGTCGCCGTTGTACGCTATCGCTATTCGACGGCACCGATGTCGGTCGAAGATCGCTTCGTGAATCCGCTAGGGTTCCAGGTCATATCCTATCGCAAAGACCCTGAGGCGGTCCCCGCAGCCTCAGCAGGCGCCACAAGTGACCGACAGGCGGATGTGCAAAGCCTGGATGTGAACCAGCCCTATTATCGGCCTTTCCCGAACGCACCTCCTGCGGCGGTACGCCAATGAGGCGCTCCATCCCATTTGCCATCCTTCTGCTGGTGACGGCACCAGCGTCCGCGCAGATCATGCCGCACCCTGGAAACGGCGACCCGCACTTGCAAGTCGTCGACTATAGCGACGGTCGCGTGTTCCTGCTGCGCGGTGTCCCGGGCTATCAAATGATGGTCGAGCTCTCCCCCGACGAGCAGATTGAGAATGTTGCGCTCGGCGACAGCAGCGCCTGGTCGGTCGCCGCGAACAAGGATGGCGACCGGCTGTTCCTCAAGGCGCGCGAACCGGGCACGGTTACGAACATGACCGTGGTGACGTCGGTCAGGACCTACACGTTCGATCTTATGGCGCAAAATGGTCCCTCCGCGGATACACCGTACACGGTGCAATTCCGCTACCCGGCGCCTGCGCGCATGGGGCGCGATCCGCAATTCGTCGACGTCGGCGCCATTTCGCGGCGCATCAGCCACTATCGCGTCAGTGGCGATCGAGCCCTGCGGCCGTCCGCGATGACTGATGATGGCGAGCATACTTATATCAGCTGGCCTCGTGGAGCCGCGATCCCCGCGATCTACACGCCCGACAAATCCGGCAATGAAATACTTCTAAACGGAATGATGGGAACCGACGACGTCTATGTTGTTGACGGCGTACCGCAGAAGCTCATCTTCCGTATCGACCGTAGCGTCGCGCGCGCTGATCGCATGAACCCGAGGAAGGGCCGCTGATGCCTGTCAAGGAAATCGGCGACCCACGGCTCCAGGCCCTGTTCGGAACGACGGATCCCCGCGACGTCAGCGCTCGCCCGGTGGTGCGTCTGCGCGGGACCGGTGTTCCGCCAATCGCGATCGCGTTTGGTGCTCTTGTGCTTGCCGTCCTGCTGTTCCTGGTTCTGAATGGAAGAAGGACGCAGCAACAAGCACCAAGTACCCGCGCTGAAGCATCGGACAATAGCGGCTCCGCCTGGGCCGTGCCGCCGCCGCTTTACGTACCACCAGCGCCGGGGCCTGTTGCTGTCCCCCAGGCACTTGAAGAGCAGCGCCCTGCCCCTTCAGCCTTGCCAATGCCACAGCCGGCGCCAGAGCAACGCACTCTCGTTGCTTCGCCACCGGTGGTGCAGAGCGTCCCCCAATTGGCGCCCGCCCCTGCCCCAGCGCCGACCAGCATTCCACCGCAACATGTCTCCGCGGGTTCGCCGCTGGTGATCGACACGGGCACTGCCGAGGCCAATCCTGCAGCAGCTGGATTGTCGCGTGGTGCGATCAGCGAGTCTTCGGGAACCTCGACGCATGGGATCGTCCGAATGCGTGCCAGTGCCTTTGCGAACCGCGCGATGACCGTTCCGCAAGGCTATCTCATTCCGGCAGTGCTCGAGACGGGGTTTGATTCAACGAAGCCGGGCTTCGCGCGTGCGATCGTGTCCCGCGACGTACGCGGCTTCGATGGCACCACGGTCCTCATCCCACGCGGGAGCCGGCTCGTCGGCGAATATAAGTCCGCGGCGGGGCAAGGACAGAACCGCGCAATCATCAACTGGACGCGCCTGATCCGTCCGGATGGGATGACGATCGCGATGGATGCGCCGGCCGTCGACACCGTCGGCCGGGGCGGTGTTGCAGCGTCGGTCAACTCGCACTTCTTCGCACGGCTTGGCGACGCCCTGTTGCAATCGACATTCGCGATTGGTCAGGCACTCGCGGGCCGCGCCGTGGCGGGGCCGGTCGTCGTCGTTGCTGGCAATTCCGCTATTCCAACGCCGCAGGTCACCGCCCAGCAATCAAATTATGTACCAACCCTCAAGGTTCCACCCGGAAAGAGCATCAGCGTCTTCGTCGCACAGGATCTCGACTTCAGCGCACCGAGCACAGGAAAGTGAGCAACGCCGTCGCCGAAATCATTGCGCCAGGTGTTTATCTTCGATCTTGCCTCGCGCCGTTCGATGAACTGCTTGCGCGATCGGACATCACGGACATCTACGTCAACCGACCGGGCGAACTCTGGATCGAGACCTTGGGTGGCAAGATCGAGCGGATCGACGACGTCGCCATCAGTGAAGCCGTTCTTGCGCGCCTTGCGCGCCAGGTGGCCGCGCTGACGCACCAGGGCGTCAGCCGTGAGCATCCACTGCTTGCGGCAACGATGCCCGACGGATCGCGCATTCAGGTCGTTGCGCCACCAGCGACACGGGGTCCGCTGGCGCTTGCAATCCGCCGCCAGGTCACGGCAGCAATGACTTTGCGCGATTATGAGGCTGCAGGGCAATTTGACGCTACGCGCGCCACGGCACGGCGCGACAATATTGACGCAAAGCTCGAACGGCTCGTGGCTGATCGCCGATTTGCAGACGCTCTCGCTCTTGCCGTTCGCGCGCGCAAGAACATCATTGTCTCGGGTGGCACATCGACGGGTAAGACGACGTTCCTCAACGCCCTCTTGCGTGAGATTCCGAGCGACGAGCG
>DASRBJ010000091.1:0-3400 GCA_035653695.1 Sphingomicrobium sp. | reverse complement strand
CGCGCCGCAGCGCTCATTCGCTGCCTCCGCGCGCCTGGAGAAAATTCAATGTCAATGCGCATGCTGATCGATGCGCGCCACCCGGAAGAGACCCGGGTCGCGGTCGTCAAAGGAAACCGGATCGAAGAGTTTGACTTCGAGTCCGCAGAGCACAAGCAGCTCAAGGGAAACATCTATCTTGCCAAAGTGACGCGTGTCGAACCGTCGCTTCAGGCCGCCTTCGTCGATTATGGCGGCAATCGCCACGGTTTCCTCGCCTTCAGCGAAATCCATCCAGACTATTACCAGATCCCGAAAGCCGACCGGGAAGCGCTCCTCCGCGAGGAAGCCGAGCACGCTGCCGAAGAGGAGAGACTTCGCGCCGCGGAATATGAGCGCGACGATCACGACGATGATCTCGACGACCCATTCGACGATGAAACCAACGAAACGGACGTTGGCAATGACCCCGAGGCAGCAACCGAAGAAGCAGGAACGGGCTCTAATCGCTCACCCGTCGACGAGTCCGCCGCCGACGAACTGCGCAAGAAGCGGCAGGCACTTCGCCGTCGCTACAAGATCCAGGACGTCATCCAGCGGCGACAGGTGCTGCTTGTGCAGGTCGTCAAGGAGGAGCGCGGGAACAAGGGCGCAGCACTCACGACCTACCTCAGCCTTGCCGGTCGCTATTGCGTACTGATGCCGAACACGAGCCATGGCGGTGGCATTTCACGCAAGATCTCGAACGGTGCCGATCGCAAGCGCCTCAAGTCGATCATGGCGGATTTGAAGCTCCCATCGACCATGGGGCTGATCGTTCGAACAGCGGGGCTGTCGCGGACGAAAACGGAGATAAAACGAGACTTCGATTATCTCGCTCGCTTGTGGGACGAGATTCGAGAGCGGACGCTTTCAAGCACTGCCCCGGCGCTCATCTATCGGGATAGTGACCTCATCAAGCGCGCCATCCGCGACCTCTACCACCGCGAGATCGAAGAAGTGATCGTCGAGGGCGAGGAAGGCTACAAGGCCGCCAAGGGCTTCATGAAGCTGCTCATGCCGAGCCACGTCCGCCGCGTGAAGCTTCACAGCGAGACCACACCCTTGTTCCAGCGTTGCGGGGTCGAGGACCAGCTCTCGGCCATGTATCAGCCGATCGTGCAGCTGAAATCGGGTGGGTACCTGGTCATCAACCCGACGGAAGCCTTGGTGTCTATCGACATCAACTCGGGCCGCTCCACTCGCGAACACAATATCGAACAGACGGCATACAACACCAACCTTGAAGCCGCCCAAGAAATTGCGCGCCAGCTGCGGCTCAGGGACATGGCGGGGCTGATCGTGATCGACTTCATCGACATGGAACAGTCGAGCCACGTCCGTAAGGTCGAGAAGGCGATGAAGGAGGCGCTGAAGAACGATCGCGCGCGCATCCAGGTGGGCCGGATTTCCACGTTCGGGCTCATGGAAATGAGCCGTCAACGCTTGCGCACCGGGGTTCTCGAAGCCTCAACGAAGCCGTGCCCGCACTGCGAAGGCACCGGTCTTATGCGGACCGCCGCTTCAGCCGGGCTCTCTGCGCTCCGTATCCTCGAAGACGAGGCAGCACGGGGTAGAGGCGAGCGCATTTGCCTGCGTGCTGGCCGCGAAGCAGCGATCTACGTTCTTAACAAGAAGCGCGCGGAACTGGGCGAAATCGAGCAGCGCTACGGCGTCATGATCGAAGTGCTTGTCGATGAAAGCTTCGAAGGCGCCCGGATGACCGTGGACAGTTCGGGCCCGCGGCCCGTCGCCGCGCCCAAGCCTCAGATCGGCCAGTCGTTCGAAGAGGAAGAGGACGAAGAGCTCGAGACCGAGCCCCTCGAGACCGACGAAGATGATGCCGATGTCGCCAACATGGGTGAGCAGCAGCAGGAAGGCGATCGACAGGGCCGCCGACGGCGGCGTCGCCGACGCGGCGGTCGTGGTCGCCGGCGCGACGGCGGAGAGCCAATCGAAGCGGGCGAGCTTGCTACTAGTGAGCAGCTCGAGGAGGAACCCGCAGTCGAGCAAGCTCAAGCGGCGCCGTTGGAAGCTCCCGCAGAAGGCTCGCGCGAGGGTGGTCGTCGACGCCGCCGTCGCGGACGCAGTGGCGCAAACAACCCACCGGCGGACGCCGTAATCGAGCCGCAAGGCTCTCCCATGGTCGAACGACCGATCGACGAAGAGCGGCCGATCGCCGAGGTCGCGCCTCTCGATGAGCCTCAGCCGCCCGCACCGAAGCGGCGTCGCCGGGCCAAGGCCGCTTCGAGCGAGAATCTGCCACCAGTTAGCGAACCAGCACCCGCGGAAGCCCCTCCGGGCGAGACGGCCGATGCGGCTTCCGTAGAGGCGGCTCCGAAGCCGACGCGCAAGCGCCGCACAAGAAAGGCGGAAACGCAAGAATCCGCATCGCCAGCCGAAGCTCCAGCAGACGCTGGATCCTCGGCTGCTCCGGAACCTTTGCCGGTTCCGCCAGCGAATACCAACACGGCGGACGAGACGACTTCCGAGCCGCGTCGTGGTTGGTGGCAGCGGACGTTCGGCTAGTGATCCAAAATGCGGTTTTCATGCCGCGTTAAGGGCTGCTCGTGGTAAGCGGTCGGGCGATGAGCTCGTCGCTTGCCCGCTTCGTGCGCCTGCTGATGATGGCGTTGATCCTGGCTACAAGTGCCGGCCAGGCATTCGCGCAGCAGCAGGATTCGGGACCCTCGATCCTGCGCGACAGCGAGACGGAACTGCTCTTCAAGGACGTAGCGCGTCCCCTGATCAAGGGAGCGGGGCTCGACGAAAACAGCGTTCAGATCGTTCTTCTCAACGATCCTGAGATCAACGCATTCGTCGATCAGGGGCAGATTGTGTACATTCAGTCAGGCCTGATCGAAGCCGCGGACAATGTGAACCAGCTTCAGGGCGTCATTGCGCACGAGCTCGGCCATGTTGTTGGCGGCCACTCGATCCGCCTTCAACAGGGTGCCAAAACGGCAACGGGCATCAGCCTTGCAACGCTTGTCCTTGGTGCGCTTGCTATTGCCGCCGGTGCCGGGGATGCCGCCATGGGACTCATGATGGCCGGCCAACAGGCGGCGATGGGATCGTTCCTCGCATTCACGCGCACCCAGGAAGCGACCGCGGACGCGTCCGCCGTAAGGACCCTCCATGCCGCTGGAATCAGCGGCAAGGGCATGCTCGATTTCTTCGCGAAACTGCAGAACCAGGAGTACCGCCTCGCGATCTACGCAAAGGACAGCTACGACAGCACTCACCCGCTATCCTCGGAGCGGATCCAGGCGCTTGAGCAGAATTTCAAGAGTGACCCCGCCTGGAACACACCAATGGACCCGGCGCTCCAAGCCCGGTTCCTGAGGGTCAAGGCTAAGCTCCTCGGCTTTATCGATCCCAA
>DASRBJ010000090.1:0-2140 GCA_035653695.1 Sphingomicrobium sp. | reverse complement strand
CAAGGATGAGACTCATCGATGCTCGAAGGTCGGTTGCCATGACCGTTGCACCCGTCAACCGTTCGACACCGTGAACTATTGCCGAACGGCCATGGATGTCGACGTTGGCTCCCATTCGGCGAAGCTCGGGAACATGCATGTAGCGGTTCTCAAAAATCGTCTCCTCGAGAAAGCTGTCCCCACGCGCAAGCGCAAGCATCGCCATGAACTGCGCCTGCATGTCGGTTGCAAATCCTGGAAACGGCGCCGTTGAAAGTGCGAGGGGCTTCAGTTCACCGTCGGCGCTGACCTTGATGCCGCGATCGTGGAACTCGATCATGAGTCCGCCTTGGGCGAGTGCATGAAGCGTTGCCTGCATGTCATCAGCGCGCGCGCCGATGAGATCGAGCGATCCGCCGGTGATCGCGGCCGCGCAGGCGTAGCTCCCGGCCTCGATCCGGTCGGGCATCACTTGATATTCACAGCCGTGGAGCGCCTCGACTCCATCGATAATGAGGTGCGACGAACCAACGCCGTGAATGCGCGCACCCATTGCAACGAGGAGATTGCAAAGGTCGACGATCTCGGGTTCGCGCGCGGCATTGAAAAGCTGGGTACGGCCGCTGGCGAGAACGGAAGCCATGAGCGCGTTCTCGGTGGCGCCGACCGACACAACCGGGAAGCTGAAGTCTCCGCCCGAAAGCCGGCCGGTCGGGGCGCTCGCCTTCACATAGCCCGCGGCTAGCTCGATGCGCGCACCCATGCATTCGAGCGCTCTTAGGTGGAGATCAATCGGACGATCGCCGATCGCGCATCCGCCCGGAAGCGAAACCGTCGCTTCGCCGGCTCGTGCAAGCATCGGACCAAGCACGAGCACCGAGGCCCGCATCTTGCGCACCATGTCGTACGGCGCGACCGTCGAGGCAATGTCGCTCGCCTGGAGCGTCATTCGCCGTCCGACGTCGCCCTTCCTCACACCAGCGACATGCGTCGAAACGCCAAGCTGGTTCAGGAGGTGACTGAACGTGTCGACGTCGGCGAGCCGCGGCAGATTGGCAAGGGTCAGCTTTTCCTCGGTGAGGAGCGCGCACGGCATGAGTGTCAGCGCCGCGTTTTTGGCGCCGCTGATCGGAATCTCGCCTTCGAGGCGATCGCCGCCTTTTATCCAGATACTGTCCACGAGATCGGCTTTAGCGGAGCGCGGCGCGGCTGCAACGCTCAGGCTTTCTCCAGCGTGCATTGGAGCGGGTGCTGGTTTTCGCGCGCGAAGTCGATCACCTGCGTGACCTTTGTTTCAGCAACCTCGTACGTATAGACGCCGCAGACGGCGACGCCTTGCTGGTGGACCTGGAGCATGACTCGCGTCGCGTCCTCGATCCCCATGCTGAAAAACCTCTGAAGGACGAGCACGACGAACTCCATCGGCGTGTAATCGTCGTTGAGCATCAGCACCTTGTAGTTGGACGGCTTCTTGGTCTTTGGCCGGGTACGCGTCGCGACGCCCGTCTCGATGTCGTCGAGTCCGTCGTCATTGGGTCCGTTCGCCATTCTGGTCAGTTTAGAAATCATGTCAGGCTAAGATATGGCAGCCCGCAAAAACGCGGCAAGGCGGCAGTTTGCATCATAACCGTAAAAAAAAGGCGGCCGCCCCGTAGTGGAGCGACCGCCAACAGTCGTTGCCCTGACTTAGGAGGGGAGAGGGTCAGGCAACGAGAGTGTTGAAACGCTCGGCATTCGCCGAAGCGCGGTTCGAAAGCGGCTGGAACGCCTCGCCAGCGAGCTTCACGAGCGACTCGGTGAGACGCGAGCTCTCGGCGACAGCGCGGTCGAACGAGGCACGAGCGAAATCGCTCTGGAGCTGGAGATACTCGGTCGGCGACTTGGCTTCGGCAAGCGAACGAATCGCGTCCGCTGCCTGTTCGAAGCTGTCACGGCTCGAGCTCACCGCGTCCTGGCCGATCGAGCGAGCGCCCTCGGCGGCAACGCGGCCAGCCTCGACGACTGCCTCGACATTGGCACGTGCGAGATCGGCAAGTTCCTCGGCAACCTTCTGGCTGCGCTTAACGAGCTCTTGGCTCCGCTCGTTTGCTTCGCTGTAAAGCGTTTGGAATGGAGCGAACGCCGGAGCGCCGTCAAAGCCATTGAAAAAATTCTTGGTCAC